>DRAE01000079.1 GCA_011041895.1 Candidatus Bathyarchaeota archaeon | reverse complement strand
GGCTCAGATAACATAGCCTACATAGCTGGAAAAGTTGGTTTAACAGGTAGACTTTACGTTGTGAACCTTGAGAACGCTACTCTCTTAAATACATATGAATTTGATAGTGGAGAATATCCAACAGCCACTCCAGTATATTATGAGGGCAAGATCTACGTTCCATGCGGCGATGGGAGAATTAGAGTTTTCAATGAAGCTGGTGAAGAAGTAGATGTCATAGATACGGGATCATCCAATTCCATAAATGCCCCACCGGCAATTGCATATGATAAAATTATCGTGTGCGTCGGCTCAGAGGTTAAATGCATCGATATCTCATCTGGTAGCGAGGAAATCCTATGGTCATACGATACTGGGGACACCATTCTTGCAGCTCCACTATTCTATGAAAACAACTGTACGATAGTGGTTTCAAACAATTCTTTTGTCTATTGTCTCGATGTAAACAATGATGGTAATCTAATCTGGAGTTTGAGAATAGGCTTACCCGGAAACTATTATTCAACTCCAGCAGCTGGGTCGGCTACAATATTCCTCGTTGATCCCAGTGGTGACATATATAGAATTGGAAGTAAGTCTAAGCCTGTAATTACCTCTATTTCAAGGTCTATTGAATCACCTGCATACAATGAAACAGTAGCAGTTAATGCAACTATTGTGGAAAACTCATGGGGCGTGGAACAGGCATATTTAGTAGTATGGGACAGTGTCACAGGAGATGAAGTTACATATGAAATGTCTCTTATAAACGGTGATGAGTACAATGGAATTTGGCAGGCAAATATAACGGGTAGACCATGGCCTGCAACTGTCAGATATTATGTCAAAGCAGTTAGTGCCTCAGGCCTTGACTCTTCATCTGATGAGCAGGAGTACTCGGTGCGAGATCCCTACCCACCAATAGTTTCGGATCCAACAATATCTCCCTCAAGCCCAACTTACATGGATGAAGTAGTTGTAACAGTAACCATAGAGGAGCCCGAGAATGCTAGTGGAGTGAGAATGGCATGGTTAACATACGGTGAAAATTCCACTGGATCAACTAGATGGCACTCAATTGGAATGGAATACGCTGGAGACAACGTATGGAGCGCTACAATACCAGCATATCCATGGAGAACAAATGTAACCCTATACGTTGAAGCACATGATGAAGCCGGAAATGCAGCAAACAGCACAATTATTGGATACATTGTAGGAGACAACTTTTCACCAGTTATAGCTGATGTAAGTCACGAGCCAGAGGTTCCAGGAGTAAATGAAACCGTGATAGTTAGAACATTTGTGGAGGACAATGGAAGCGGTGTTTCATATGTCACATTAGTATATAACTATGGACTTGGAAACATTGCAACAAACATGACGCTAGATAGGGGTACTATCTATCATGGATATTGGGTTGCAGAAATTCCAAGGTACGTTCATGAATATGGCGTTACTGTCAACTACTTTATAAAGGCTGTGGATAGAGCTGGAAAAATCTCATTCTCATCAAACTACACCTACACCGTAGCCGATACCATTCCCCCATCAATACTTTCAGTAGCGATCTCCCCAGAGGCTCCACAGTACTTCGACACAGTAAATGTTTCTGCACATGTAATCGATAGAGAAAGCTCAGTTGCCAGGGTAATTCTAAAGTTCTACACGAGCGTTAACCCAACACATGTTTCAAGGATAATGTCCTCCATTGGAGGTGGCATATACATAGCTCAGATACCTCAATTTAGCTATGGAGTAACAGTATACTACTGGGTTGAAGCTGAAGATAATAGTGGAAACGTTGTCACATCAGATGTATACTCCTACACCGTAGCTGATCTTGTTCCACCAGTGATAGTCAATGTAACCTATTATCCAAAGAATCCAACAGTAGATGACAAAGTAACCGTAAAAGTTACAGCTTACGATGATGGAAGCGGCATCGATGAGGTCATGCTCAGATACTATGATGGAAAGTCATGGCATGAAATGTTAATGACAGAGGTTTCCCCAGGAGAGTATGAGGAAGCAATTCCAAAGCAAAAGGCAAATACAGTGGTCAAATTCAAAATAGTCGTATACGATAAAGCTGGAAATGAAGCAACATATCCAGAAGTCGAAGATGAATTCATATCATACAAGGTAAGAGAAATATTCCCAGGATGGCTAGTGCCCGCTGTAGCTATATTAGTTCCAGTACTAATACTACTTGCATTACTTATCATGAAGCCAGAGCTAAGGCAATCAATTAAAGAAAAATTCGGCGGCGTAGTGGAAATCAAAGTTGAAAAGGCAGAAGAGGCCCCCACTGAAATAGCTGAAGAACATCCAACAGAAGAGACACCACCTCCGCCTCCATCAGAAACTCCCCCTGCTCCAAGCGAGGAGGAAGAGGGGTACATTACGAGAAGAATGTACAGGGAAGAGTTCGAAGAGGAATAGGCTCCAATCTCCATTCCTCCTATTTTTGTGCATATGCACAAAATTTATATACATCTAATACATACTCTCTTTTGGAGGTGATATAGATGGGATACAGATATAGGTGGATGTATAGGCTAACAGGTCTACCAGGATGGATGAGATTTGGATTCAGCCCAGGATGGCTAGGATGGAATCCATGGGGACTACCTCCAATGGCACTATGGATGATGGGAGGATACCAGTATGCACCTCAAGCTCAGGCTCAGCCTCCACAGCAGACTCCTCCACCACAGCAAATGCCACAGATGCCATGGATGCCACAGTTCCCACAGATGACGCCAGAAGATGAAAAAAGGTTCATAAAGGAGCAGATAAAGTTCCTAGAGGAGCAGTTGAAAGCCCTAAAGGATAGACTAAAGGAGCTGGAGGGAAGGTAGAATGCCCTGGGGATTTGGAAGAGGATGGGGTAGAGGATTCTGGTGGTGGCCCTTCTGCAGATGGTTCCCATGGCTTCCAAGAGGCTGGTGGATGATATACCTAATGCCATGGATGACATACTACATGTATCCAAGCTACTACACGTATCCATACATGTTCCCATGGATGCCTTGGTTTACGGCACCATACTATCCAAGGTACTATTAAACTTAGGTGTACATAAATGAAGATTGCAGTTCCATCAACGCCACCAGGAGGGCTTAAGGCTCTCGTAGATCCAAGAGTTGGCAGGTGCCAGGTGTTTACAATAGTGGAAGTAGAAAACGGAAAGATCAAGGATGTTAAAGTAGTGCAGAACACTGCCGCATACGCCTTCGGCGGTGCAGGGATACAGGCCGTGCAACTACTCATAAATCATGGAGTCAATGTCATCATAGGCGGAAACATTGGGCCAAACGCTTACATGGCAATGCAGCAGGCTGGAATCCAATTTATTGGAGGAGTCATGAACATAACTGTTGAAGAAGCAGTAAAGCTATACCTGGAGGGAAAGCTTAGACCGACGGGAATGCCTCCATGGGGTCCCGGACCTGGAATGGGCAGGGGCATGGGAAGAGGATATGGCCGCTGGGGACGCCAATTCTAAACCAATCCAAATAGCCGTCACAGGTGGAAAAGGCGGCACAGGGAAAACAACTGTAGCGCTTAATCTCTCCCTTCTTTTTTCAAGAGATTTTAAAACCTTGATTCTAGACTATGATGTTGAAAATCCAAATGCACTTATACTCTCAGGTATCGAACAAGATAAGATAACATTTTCAAGGAAAGTATATCAGTTTATTCCGGTTTTCAAGGGAGATAAGTGTGTTAGATGCGGTGCATGCGTGAACGCGTGTAACAGTAACGCTCTCCTACTTCCAAGAGAGGGTCCGCCAACACTTTTCGAAAACCTATGCGAAGGCTGCAGGGCATGTAAGTTAGTATGTCCAACAGATGCCATAGAAGATGGAAGAAAGCTTATAGGTGAAATGCATAGGGTTCCACTGACAGACTCGCTTGAGCTATTATATGCTGAAATAGTTCCAGGATTCGAGAAAAGCGGTTACATGGCTATGCATTTGAGAAGGCTTGAGAAAACAGTTTCTAGGGAAGGTTTTGAGATTCTCGTCGTAGATACTGCCCCAGGGGCACATTGCGATGTCCTAAGAGCATTGATGGGAAGAAATATGGCTCTTCTAGTCACTGAGCCCACGCCATTTGGAGAGCATGATCTAAGACTTATAATTGACCTGGTCAAGCTGATAGGGCTTGAATCATACATTGTGATAAATAGAAGTAACATAGGGGATACAAGTAGAATATACAATATAGCTGATGAAAGCGGTATTGAAGTCATTGGAGAAATTCCATTTGACGAAGAAGTTTTCAAGAGTCACGTGCATTCAAAGCCCATGGTACTCCACTACCCAGACTCGAGCTTCACAAGGGCCCTCACAGAAATCTATGGGAAACTGAAAAAGATTATAGGAGACAGGTTGAAGTGACTTTCAAACTTGCAATTATAAGTGGAAAAGGAGGAGTGGGAAAAACATTTATAACTGCATCCATAGCTCACATACTTTCCACGGAGAAGAAAATTAAAATAGTGGCTCTAGACTGCGACGTGGATGCCCCAAATCTATCCATAGTGCTGGGAGGAAAGGTAATTCACAGTGAGCGTCTGAAGCTATCGCTTAAATCCCAGATAGATGCCTCTAAATGCATAAAGTGCATGCGATGTATCGAGTATTGTCCGTATGATGCAATAGAGTTAAAGGAATTTCCACAAGTGAATCAAATGTTATGCGAAGGATGCGGAGTATGTAAAATTGTCTGCCCAGTTAAAGCTGTAACACTCGAGCTTGTTGAAAATGGAATCTTGACGATTTCCAAGTCAAAGTATGGCTTCACGGTTGTAGGTGGAAGAACGCTTACAGGAGCAACTGCATCAGGGAAAATAGTGTTTGAAGTCAAGAAAAAAGCTGATGAAGTGAGTGCACAAGAAAATGTAGCCTTCCAAGTCATAGATGGCCCCCCTGGAGTAGGATGTGCATTCGTTTCAACAGTGACGGATATAGATCTTGCAATAGTGGTTATCGAGCCTACACCAGCGTCATTGCATGATGCTAAAAGAGCGATTAATGTGCTAGAGTTCATGGGCATAGACTATCTCATAGTTCTGAACAAGATTCCAGAAGGCTTTGACCCTAGAAAAGTTATTGACGAGAATACGCTTGGCAAGGTTGTTGCTGAGATAGAGTTTTCAAATATAGTTCCAAACTCAATATCTATGCTCAAACCCGTTACAGCTCTCTACCCGGATTCACGTATATCAGAGAAAATTAGAAATGTCGTGGATAAAATACTTAAAATAGCTCATTAAACGCTTAACGGTGATCGTTTATGTGGCCTTGGCCTGGCAGAGCGAGGGCTAGAAGGGGAAGACCATTCAAGATGCGTTGGCTAATGATGCCTCCAACAGTTAAAAGATTTACTCCGGTTCACGTTCCTCCAAGAGGCGTCGTATATATAACTCCTGACGAGCTTGAGGCGTTTAGGCTAGCAGAGATTGAAGGCCTCTCTCAGGAGGCCATAGGCAATAGAATGAGAATTTCAAGGGGAACCGTTTGGAGGCTTTTATCATCTGCAAAGAAGAAGCTTGCAATGGCTATAGTGAATGACTATGAAATAATCATTTCTCCATGAAACTATAGCCAGAAAATTTCCAGCAGTTTATTTATTTCATCTATCTCAAATATAGGATATCCTGTTTCATCATTGCAGTCAACGTTTTTGAAAAGCCCCATTCTAACCCTTACACTTCTCATGCCAATATTGTTAGCCCCCCTAATATCATCGAATGGACTGTCTCCAACCATTACACAATGCTCAGGAGAGGCACCTATTTTCCCTAGCAAATACTTGAAAAAACCAGTATCAGGTTTATTCACGCCAGCTTCCTCTGAACAGATCACGTATTCAAAAAAGGGTGAAAGCTTCATGCGTTTAAGTTTCTCAACTTGAATGCTCCTAAAACCGTTCGACGCGATTACAAGCTTGTATCTTTCACTTAAAACTCTGAGAGTTTCAACGACGCCATCATAGGGTTTAATCTCCTCAAAGATAGTTTCCCAGTAAACTTTCTCGAGATACTCAGGGGTGAGCTTCAGCTTGCCTATTATTTTCTTCATCTCTTCAAAGACCAATCTCTTAGAGAACTTTAAGTGAGTATATGGGAATTTCTCATACACTATCCTTTTAGCTTGATCATATAATCTAAGATATTTTCCGTGTTCGATGCCCAACATCTCAGCTATC
>DRAE01000046.1 GCA_011041895.1 Candidatus Bathyarchaeota archaeon | reverse complement strand
GCTCCTCTAACCGCTATGTCATTGCATGCAATGTTAACTGCAAGTTTTCCAATGTTGGATACTGCCCCTGTAATGGGGTCCGCGTGTACAGCTATCAGCTTAGTGTTCTCAACCTTGATTATGGCTGCATCTTCTCCATAGGATGGCCCTATCAAAACATCTGGGTCTCTGAAACCTACTCTCTTGAAAATGTATTTTGCAAGTAGCCTTGGATGAAGTTTCCCCTGCATCTTACTTTAGGATTCTCTTGGCAACTTTTATGTATATTTCTGATAGTTTTGCCACGCTTTCAAAGTTAACTGCTTCATTTGCTCCGTGAGCATTTCTACCGGTTGGACCTAGGTCTATGCTTGCTATACCTTTCTCAGCTAGGAAGACGACATCCGAGGAGCCAGGTTTTGCCAGTAGCTTTGGAGTTTTTCCAGTAATCTCTTTTACAGTTTTTCTAGCAATTTTAACCAGTTTATGTTTTCTATCAATTTCATATGGTGGGAAGACGTCGATCAGCTCGATTTCATACTTGAGATCCTTATCTTTTAAACGTATTTTCTCGATTTCTCCACATATCCTCTTTTTGATATCCTCTATTTTCTGCCCGGGGATTGCTCTCATATCTATTAGAAGCTCGCACTCATCTGCAACGGTGTTTATGGATGTGCCTCCTCTTATTATGCCAAAGTTCATTGTCGGCTTTCCAAGTCTGGGATGCCTTATACTCCATCTAAGCTTTGAAAGCCTCTCTATGATCTTTGCCATTTTCTCTATTGCATTTACTCCTAAATGTGGTTTGCTTCCATGCGCGGCTACTCCAAGCGTCTTAATCTTAACCCATATAACACCTTTCCTAGCTGTGACAATGTTTAGACCGGTGCTTTCCCCAACTATTGCATAGTCTCCCTTAAGCAGGCCTTTTTCAAGCAGGTATCTTGTTCCAGCGGAGCTGTCGATTTCCTCGTCCGCGACTATTGATAGCACAAGTTTACCTTTGAAATCGGGGTTCTCGCATAAATGTTTGAAGGCGTAGACCATTGCAGCGATTCCACCTTTCATGTCGCTGGCTCCTCTTCCAATGATCCATCCATTTTCCTCAACTGGCTTGAACGGGTCATAGCTCCAATTGGCTCCCGGTGGAACTACGTCATGGTGTCCATTGAAGATCAATGTTTTTCCGCTTCCGGTTGAGTATTCTGCTATGAGATTATACATGTATGTCTTGTTTTTGTCATCCCATGCCTCAATTATCTTAATGTCTGCTGGTGTATTCTTGAGATACTCCGCTATTAGATCGATAGCTTCTCTACTATTTCCCGGCGGGTTAACTGTGTTGCATCTTATAAGTGAAAATAGAAGGGATTTGAGCTCGTGAATGGTCGTTTCACTCACCTAGATTACTTCTTGGCGAGCTCAATTGCCTTCTCAACTATGAAGGGGGCCATGTTTACTCCAGTTGCCTTGTATAGTCCTTGGAATCCCGGGACAGAGTTTGTTTCAAGTATCATGTAGCCTCTATCCGGATCCTCCATTATGTCTATGCCAGCCATTATCAGGTTAAGTGTTTTAGCGGCCTTTATTGCAAGCTCTGCAAGATCATCTGGCACCGGATATAGGCCTTTAACGCTTCCACCCATGTGCACATTTGTTATAAAGGTTCCCGGCTTGGCGATTCTATGCATGGCAGCTATGGCCTGCTCTCCAACCACGAAGACTCTTGTATCCCTGTTGCCAACCTTCTCCACATACTCTTCAATGATCACTGGATACTCGAGCCTCTCAAGTAGATCCTTTTCAGCTTCCTCAGGCGAGTTTACTTTGACAACTCCCTTACCCTGTGAGCCCATGAGAGGTTTTATGACCGCTGGATAGCCTATCTTTTTAAGTGCCTTCAGTGCTACCTCGGGTGTCTGTGCATAGCATGAGAGAGGTGTTGGAAGCCCAGCCTTTGTCAAAAGCACATGTGCATAATGCTTGTGCATGGAGTTTCTAATGGCATAGCTTGGATTCATTGTTGGAACACCAGCTGCCTCAAAGAATGTTAAAATAGCTAATCCAATGTCATCCACGAACTTCTTCTTTGGAATCTTTAATCCAATGGCCATCAATCTGAAAAGCACGACATCGGGGTTCCCGTACTCTGATATCTCAAAGAGCGGGTTAACAGATCCACTTATCATCACTATCTTTGCCGGGTCAATCCATGTAAACTTGCAACCTCTCTTTATAATCTCATTCTTAACCTGCTGACTCTCCCATGTAGGCTCCCCTATTAAGGCTATGTGCACCATGCTCCCACCAAAACTAAAGTAGAGCACTTCAAAAATAAAACGTTAACTTTATCCAATATGTAGATCGCTGTTAGGGAAGCTGTAAATGAAAATGATTTCCTTGATGCTGCTTAAGTCATAGGTTTTATATTTCTATACTAAACTAGTAAGGTAAGTTATATTCTGTTTTGATAGAGTAAAATTACATTTCCAAGCTCAATGAAAAAGGAAAATTAGTGATTGAAAGCTATCATTCGAAGTCCATTGCATTGACTATTTCTTCTGGGAGTCCTGGGCTGTTTTTGTTTAGCCAGTATTTGCTTTCTTCGATTTGTGCTTTTAGTAGGGCTTTGAACTCGTCCATGCTTACGTAAGTTGTTGGGTCTAGTTCCTTGAGTCTTTCCTTTGATATTCCTGGTACCTCGGCTGGAACAAGTACTTTTTCTCCCCATACTGGGTGGGGCTTGTATTTTACTGCTCCTCTGGCTGCTTGTAGTATGAATAGCTCTGTTTCCTCTATTGTTGGCCTTGTTCCTCCAACTGCCTTTGGTATGCCGTTTACCTCCACTAGTATGGGCTCTGGCGCCATTATTGTCTTGTCTCCAAGCTTCTTTTCAACCCACTCGTATTTTGCAATTATTCTTCCGGTTGTGTTGAACATGTAGACTTCAATTGGATCTCCTTTTTCAATTCTCTTGAGCAGGTACTTGTAGAATCTAACTACGTGATCTGTGTTTCTAACCCCCATTGTAAATGGCTGTGCATATCTGGCTACGAACCTTATTCTTCCAATGACCTCCTTTGCCTGCGCTGGATGCCCTATTGTTCTTCCATCAGCCAATGCCTTGGCTGCAAGAGCTGGGTCAACTATCTTTATCCAAGCATAGTCTGTAAAGTATCCTGGACTAAGAAATATGGCTGTATTCAAGGGCCCCGAGGAAACCGTGTCGCCGTCAAAGTATCCCGTGTCCTCCAAGTATATTACGCTTCTAGAGTTTCGGTTTGGCATTCCAAAGTACTGGAAAAGCTCTCCCTTGAAGCTTGGATTCCCATTTTCATCGAACTCAGTGTTCTCATGCAAAGCTCTTGGACTTGTTGCAGCCTTCCACATGGCTATTTGCTCTGGAGTTAAATCCTCTGTCTTTGTCCAGCATCCTCTCTCAGAGCCATATACTCTATCCTCGTCTATGGCAACTATGTCATCGTTTTTAATCGCTTGGTCCTTAACATATTCCAGCGGGTTTATTCCAAACTGTTCCATGTAAATTTTCGCATTTTCCTCAGTCCACACATATAGGCCATGAGTGGATTTGCCAGTGCCTGTTAGACCCCAGACAGCCATTATAACTCTTTTCCACTTGCCATCCACAGTTTTAACCGTGAACTCTCTTAAAGCGGCATGTTCTCCAGTGCATCCCTTCTTGTAGACGTGGAATATCCAGTGTGTGAGAACCGCCTTTTTAACCTCTCCCTGATATGAGGAGGTTGTTATTATTGTGAAATCATGATGTGGAAATCTCATCACCATTAGCAGATTATCTGTACCAGGTATCTTTGGATTGCCCAGATAGTGTGGAATCACGAAAACCTCTATGTCTGGTTTCTCATCTGGCGGAGCTGGATAGACAAGTTGCTTCCACCTATAGGCTAGATCTGGAAACTGTGGATCTACATAGACTGTCGCATGCATCTGCACCTTTGTACCTGGTTTGCCAACGTAGCCGTCAACTTTTATCAATGGTCCTTGGGCAAGTATATGCTCTAGAACCCTGCACATTAACAGTTTGTGTTCATACTGGAGCTGGTCATCACTTTCAATGACTACAGTGTTGGCAGCTGATCTACTCCATATGTTTGAAGCCCATCCCCATGCACCGTTCCTATACTGAGTGCCATACAGCTTTGCCCTTTCAAAGAGGTCATTCGGATTGTCAAGGATAGCCTTTATACCGGCTCTCTCCTTAACCTCCAAAATTCTCCTAAAGGCCTCCTTAAACTTTTCAGGAGTTAGCTCCTCTATCGGGGGAATAACTTGCATGGCCTCCACCAGCTGGGCTGAATTATATGAATTAAGAATGTAACTATTTGGAAGCATATATAGTATACTCATTTGGAAAAAGGAGGCCCTCAATGCAGGTTCTCTAGCATGCACATGGAACAACATCGTAGAAGTATTCCTCATCCTCGTAATCTACTATCTTGAGATAGTGGATTACAAGCATGTAAAGCATCGCTGGGTTTGGCTGAATTCTCTTATACCCTCCAGATTTAACCTCTTCCTTGACCTTATCAGCTCTGTTCATCTCGAACCACTATCTACAAAGACTACCATTAATAGAGAATTTAAACCTCTTTAAACTTTACTACAATTGTTGAAATCACTAGTGATACGACTACATATGCTAGCATTGATATTATACTGTCTATGAGCATTGGGTGGTAGAGTCTGAATGTGAAGTGTCCTGTATATATTTCCTCCATCATGGGATAGTCCATGAATATCTCGGTAACTATTTGCCCGGCAAAGGTTAGTACTGCTATCGGATATATTCCGGCAAATACTAGGATGAAGCTGATTATTGGAAACACTAGAAATAGTAGAATAAATGAGAGTATTGACGCCAGTATTCCTCTCTTGAATAGACTACTGAAAAGCATTGTAAAGGCTATTACACTTGCAAGATAGAGTAGCTCAAGGAGATAGGACATTATAAACCTCACGGATATTTCATTGTAGCTTGTATACATTGCCACCGCTCCAACTAGGTAGTAGAGTGACAGTGCGAGAGCTACTGGAAGAAATGCTGCAATATATTTCCCAAGCACGATAACTTCTCTTTTCACAGGGTTGATAAAGGATATAAATGCTGTCTTATGCTCGAACTCTGATGCTATAGCATCTCCGACGAAGAATGTTCCGCAAATGATCGTCATCAGCTCAAGTATTCCAAGGAAGTTTACATAGTTTGCTCCGAAGGTTCTTGCATCTGGAGGCATAGGGGCATTAAAGTACGCTGGAACCAGAACGCATGCTAAAGCTGTCAGCATGAACACTGTGATTGCAACATATATTCTCTTTCTCCTGAGATGCTTTAGGATCTCATATCTAACTACTATAGCCATCTTCTTTAACTCTTCAACTGCACCCGCCATTTTAGGCCGACTCCTTTACAAGTTCTAGGTAAATTTGCTCAAGTGTCTCGGAAGACTTGAAGGAGGATATCTTTAATCCCAGATCTATAAGTGACTTGAGAAGCTGATATCGCGCCTCTTCTCCTCCAAGTACATGTATATAGAGAGTCTTTCCATCAGGGCTTATGTCGTATTTTTGCACGAACTCCAGCTCCTTGATCTGCTCAAGTTGACCTCCCGATGGAGGCTCCACTAGGGCGGCTTCAACCACTGAGTGCTTTAATATCTTTTCTAGATTAGATATTTTATCATAGGCTAGGAGAACTCCTTTGTTCAGAAGGGCAACTTTCTCACATATCTGCTCAACTTCATATAGAAGATGTGATGATAAGAAAATTGTTTTCTTCTCTTTTCTATGCAGCATTTTTATGATTTCTCTTATCTCATGCATTCCCCTTGGATCCAGTCCTATAGCTGGTTCATCTAGTATTAGGATATCTGGGTCATGTATTAGGGCCTGAGCTATTGCAAGCCTCTGTAGCATCCCACGCGAGAATGTTCCAACTTTCCTATTGATGCACTCTCCTAGACCGACTAGTTCAAGAACTTCCCTTATCCTTTGTCTTATCTCATTTAGTGGGATCCCCCTTAGTCTTCCAAGGAATTCCAGATGCTCCTTTGCTGTAAGGTATGGGTAGAATCCTGGAACTTCAACTATTGCTCCAACATGTTTTAGGGCTTTATCAGGGTGCTTTCTCACATTTATGCCATTAATGTAGGCTTCACCTTTGCTCGGTCTTATGAGGTTGCATAGAAGCTTTATAGTGGTTGTTTTACCTGCTCCATTTGGCCCAAGATAGCCTACACAGTCTCCTTCTTCAACTGTGAGATTTAGATTGCTAAGTGCAAGAAGTTTACCGTAATACTTTGTTAGATTCACTGTTTCAATGACAGGCAATTTAAGCCCCCTCTATGCCACTTTTCCAATACTAACCCTTAGTACAAATATAAAACTATAGTTCTTGACCACACTGTACAAGTGGAAATAATGTTATTTCACTGGGTAAGTAATTTCAGATAATGTTAGACATCGAGAAGCTGCTTGTGGAGAGAATATTTGACTTCTTTGAGGTCTGGGG
>DRAE01000087.1 GCA_011041895.1 Candidatus Bathyarchaeota archaeon | reverse complement strand
ACCCTTGAGCTTACAACTCCATGAGGCTAATTCACCCCATACGGCTGGGCCAACTCCTCCAGCATCTATGACTATCACAGATCCTGGAGGGGCTTTATCTATTGCTTCGACAGGCTTTGCCCAGTCGCCGGGATATGTACGAACGGTTACAGCTTCTCCAACCATTTTCACATTTCCAGTTATGGGTTTAATACCCTTTAAAAAGCCTTTTCTATGCATGGCATCTGAGATGTTTGGGGTTGACACTCTTAGCAGTATCTTTCGAATATCTTCTGGAGAGGTAAATCTCTTATATAATTCGGTTTTTATAGGTTTTGCCTCCAACATGGCCTTCTTTATGATCTCCGTGGCTTTTCTCGCATCCTCGGATTTTGTTATAGCGCCTCCGACGATCACAATATCTGCTCCAAGCTCAACCGCCTTAGCAGCTGTCTCTGAGTTTATTCCCCCTGCAATTGCCAGCGGAATCGATACTTTTTCTCTGATCTCCTCCAACAGTTTCAATGGGTCAACTCCTCTCATCTGCTGATCTACTCCAACGTGGACACAGATGTAATCTACTCCAAGTTTTTCAAGTTTCACCGCCCTTTTCACTGGATTATCAACGTTTATTATATCAACCATTATCTGTGCACCATAGTTCTTAGCAGCTTCCACGGCCTCGGATATCGTGGAATCATCAGCTGCTCCGAGTATGCACACTATGTCAGCTCCGGACTTTGCAGCCATTTCAACTTCCACTCTTCCAAGATCCATTGTCTTCATGTCAGCCACTATAGTCGTATTTGGAAAAGCTTTGCGAATTTCCCTTATAGCGCTCATACCCTCACTTTTGATAAGGGGGGTTCCAACCTCCAGCCAGTCTGCTCCACCGGCTAAGGCCTCTTTAGCTAACTGGATCGCCCTGTGAAGATTTAGAAAGTCTAGAGCAACTTGGAGAATAGGTTTCTTAGTCATGGCTTTACACCTATTACATGAGCTGCATTCTCGATTTTGACAACTGAAATAGGCGTTCTCTCAAATATCTAACTACATTCCTTAAATTTAGGTCATTATCAAATTCATTCACGATTTTCATAAGCTCGTTCTCAGGTCTTCTTTTTAATTTTTTCACGGCTTTGATAAGTAGGGGAGCTGCCCTAACTATATTATCGACAATGGTAATGTTAGCTGCTCTAGCTGTTCTACTCATGGGATTCAAGTCGACTGTTACCACTATTTTCCCCATTCTCCTTAAAGCCTCAGTTCTATCTCCGTCTTCAAGCGGCACAAATACAACGTCAGCCTTATAGATCCCTTCTGGATCTACTTTTCTACGTTCGCTGAAGAGTTCAGGTATTGTGACTAGGTTATCTGTTATTCCCAGCACTGTCGATGCACCATGCTCTTCAAGATGTTTTTTAATTTTTTCTATCCTCTTCTTGGTTCTATAGAATAGGTTTATTTCAAGAGGGGCTGGAATTAGTTTTGAAAGCTCGACTATTTCATCTGGCACAAGGGCTGCAACATTTCCATTGACGGAGATAACAGGGTGTTTTGCAAGGATAAGCGTGGCAGCTGCAGCTTCAATCGCCCTCATAGCCTCTGGAATAGTTTTTTCGCCTAGAAGATAGTCAAATGCCTCTCCCCTTCCGTGGGCAATTAATCCAGCTTTGGCAACTATTCCCCTTTCAAAACCTCTTATAAGTTTCTCCCTTATCATCAGGGATTCGTATCTTGGATGGGATTTCGGTATCATGCTTATTCAAATATCATTTCAAGTGCTTATTATGTTATCACTTTTGCACCTCTGTAGTCTATTTTCGCTTCGACAATGGTAGCATTTGGGAACATTTCTCTAAGAGTTGAAATCGTTGGATGAATTTCCTCGGGGTGCACCATTATAAAAGCTGAGTTTCCGAGCATAACCATACTTGACATTGCAAATTTTGACATTACGGTTTCAACTTCCTCTGGGCATAGACCAATGATCTCCGTAAACTTTCTCGAGACTGCAATGAACTTTTCCAAGCTTACGTTTTTCAGAAACTCTTGGAGAAGCTCTCTCCCAAATTCAGAGATTCTCTGTGTAAGTGTATTTTCTCTGAGAACCTTTCTAGTTTCAATGCTTGAAAAGTAGATTATTATGGGGCTAACGTATAGCTCTGGCTCCCACTTCTTGACCGTGCCGTGTCCGGGGCCTCCAGCTTTGACCCTTATTTCAAAGCCTCCTAGAAGGGATGAAATCACATCTCCTAGACCTGTTTTATTTATGACCTCTGAAACATGAGCTATCATCGCCGCCTCTTCAGTGCTGAGACCCAGCTCAAGAGCTTCATTTAAGGCCAGTGACAGGCTGAGAGCAGAAGCTCCACTTACTCCAAAGCCTCCTCCTATGGGCAGGTAACACCATTGACTAATCTCCATTTTAACATTGCCGCCATAGATTTCAAGCATTTTCTTAAATACTGTAAATGAAGTTAAAAGGTTCTCAGGTTGAACAGGTTCCCCATTTAGAAGCCACTTCACATGTTTGCTTCCATAACCTAGGATCTTGACTGTAGTGTACACTCCTGGAAATATTGAAAAGCCTATTCCCAGGGAGCCAGTAGTTTCAGGTGAATCTGTAATTACAGGGACAAAAAGTGTAGATACATGACATGGAGCATATGCTGAAACTGCTTTAGTCATGAGCGCCCTCTATAGCTTTTCTAAAGGCCGTGTATAGGGAGTCTGTGAAAGCAACTAACACAACTTTTTTAATTGAAGCTTCTGGATGATCTTTTGCAAATTCCATAATGGTTTCAACCATTGCCTTCGCAGCCTCATCTTCTGGAACTCCCCCAACTCCGGTTCCCATCCCTGGAAAGGCTATGCTTTCTATGTTTAGCTTGTTAGCAACATCCAGGGCTGCCCTTGTAGCTGCTTTAACGTTGTCAACGGAAATTCTCTGAGCTGGCCTTTCCATTGTTGGAGCATGTATGACATATTTTGCATTGAGATTGCCTGCTGTGGTGTGTATGGCCTTGCCCACGGGAACGGGTGCCTTTTTAATAGCCTCTTTTTCAATGATTTCTCCGCCTCTTTTCTTGATAGCTAACGCTACTCCTCCACCCATTATCATTAAACTATTTGCTGGATTCACTATTGCATCAGCTTTCTTCAGCGTTATATCGCCTCTCTCAACTACAATCTCTATTTTCCCAAGCATCTACTAACCCCCTGGAATAACTTGTATTATAACTCTTCTCTCATATCTTGGACCATCTAGTTCCACAAAGAATATGTTCTGCCAAGTTCCCCGGGCAAGCCTGCCCCCTATTATGGGAATTATCACAGTCGAGCCTATCATGGCTGACTTAATATGTGCATGAGCATTATCATCTATTCTGTTATGCATGTAGTTTGCTCTACGTGGAACAAGTTTCATAAACGTGTTTATAATGTCCTCTTTTAATCCACTCTCGTTTTCGTTCATGATGATAGCAGCTGTTGCGTGCGGCGCATGTACAATGCACAGCCCCTCTTTAACATTGCATTCTCTCACAAAGCCTTCTACATGATGTGTTATATCTATCAGCTCAACTTCCTTACTTGTTGAAAATCTTATTATCTTATACATTTTAGGTCACCTATAGGGGGACTTTCCGTATATTCTCTAAAACTTTTCTCCTTATCTCCTGTGGTGATGGGATTTCAGCTATCTTCTTGCCATTTTCAATATATGTTACATGTGCCTCAGTCATTTCCATGTTGCAGTATGGGCATTTGGGAGGTTTTTCATCGGCTGGCACAACTATATCCGCTAGGCATTCATTGCATCGGTAAACTTTCTTGATCCCGGGAAGCTTACCTCTCTTGGATATCGGAATCCATTTTCCATTAACTTTGACAGCTGTTATGTCCATTGCAAAATCTATGGTTGGTGCGTTTGAAATGCTTGTGCCCACACCAAATCCTATTACAAGATCTCTAAGCTCTTTAACAGTTTCCTCATTGACGCCTCCTGATACGAATATACCTACATGATCGTATCCAGCCACCTTCAGCTCCCATAAAGTTTCCTTTATTATTTCCCTCATAGATCCTCTTCGGCTTTTTGGGGTATCGAAGCGCACTGCAAACAGTTTTTTCCCGAGAGTTTTTGCAGCTTTTAAAGCTGAAAATCTCTCATCTTCAAAGGTATCGCATAGACATATTCGCTTAACGCTTGGATCTATGACCTCATCGAATGCCTTCCACCCATTCTCTTCCTTCCCTGTTAACGCCTTAAATATTATGAGGAGGCTATGTGGCATTGTTCCACGTGGGGTCTCTCCTAGCAAGTTTGCTGAAAGAACACATGATTCGAAGTCGCATCCCCCTATGAAGGCTGCATATGATATCATTGGTGCAATTGCTGGATGCATCCTGCGTATTCCAAAGCTTGCAACTATTTTGTCACCTGCAAGCTTCTTTATCCTAGCGGCTTTTGTAGCTACTCCACTTGCCTGGCACATTAGACCTAATAATGGAGTCTCAAGTATGCAGAATTCTGAGTATGGGCCCTCGACAACGGCTATGGGAATTAAATGGCCATTTTCATCATGTGTCTTGAAAATGCTGCCCTCGGGATATGCTCTAAATGTAAGTTTCCGGCCTTCCAATAGATTCACTACCTCTCGCAGCCCACATAGCACAGCCCATCTATAGCCATCTGGTAGGGAGTTAGCTGATATTTCAGCATGTACAATGACGTTCTCGAGACCCTTTGCCTTGAGTATTTGAAGGGTATGCTGAAAATATACGTCTGTCACCTGGCCTTCTAAAATCTCCTTCTCTGTTGCAGTCAAAAATTTTCTATCGTCTAGCTTCATGGGTGAGCCCTCCCTAACAGTTGAAGTGAACACCTCTAGATGATCATTTCCTTTATCCTGATGATTGGGATATGTACAACGTTTGGAGATGTCACGGGTTTTTGTGTAAAGGAATATTCTCCTGATATACTGTTGTATACGATGAATCTGCTCTCGATAAGCTTTCCCTCAACGTTGTCAAGTTCAAATATGATTATGCGACGTGATGGAACAAGTTGAAAGAATATGAAAGCCTTGTAAGAGTCACCTTCCCTGATTAGATGTATGGCTTTCAGCGGCATCTGTATGGCGATCAGTATCAGGTCACGTAGGGAATCTACTTTAATCCTATAGATATTCTTCTCTGGCATTCCAGATCACTAATATTAGTGTTGGATTTTCAGATGTAGATTTCTTATGTGTATTTGTGGACACGTCGATTACGACCGGAGTATCCATCAGTACTGTTATGGCTTTTGTTATGGTTCTATTGTTTACTTCAACGTGCACGTAGTATACCGTTCCGGGATCTGGAAAGAGTAAGTCAACTTTCACTGACCCATCGATATCTGTTTTTCCACTCCATACTTTATTTCCATTAGCATCGTATATTGTGACATTCACGTTTTTAAGTGGGAGAGAATCGTTCTGCATAATTATCGTAAATTCTCTTTTTATCTTACAGTCGTCCTCCCATGCCATTATGGAACATGAAGAAGAGTTGAGCTTAC
This sequence comes from Candidatus Bathyarchaeota archaeon, assembly GCA_011041895.1. Lineage (GTDB taxonomy): Archaea > Thermoproteota > DRAE01 > DRAE01 > DRAE01 > DRAE01. The sequence continues at coordinate 1,189 of DRAE01000087.1, read as the reverse complement.
CCTTGATGTAGAAGAAACTTCCATTCTCGATTTTAATGAAGCTTCTGAGCGTTGCATTTACGGTACATATAGTTCCGTTATAGCTGTTTAGAATCATTACATTAACAGTAGATTCTTCGATAGCTAGATTAGTTATTCCTGTTAGTAGTATCCTGGTTATATTTGACTTGGCTAAGTCGACTAAGACATGTTCGAATATGCTTGAGGAATTGCTCTGTATCGTCAACGAATTTATGTTAACTTTTGTAATGGAACAATTCGTGAGAGGCATTATGATAGCTTCCTCTATTGACGAATTGTAGAAGTCTAGCTCATTTAATTCGAGCCCTACAATCTTGGAAATATTACAATCTGAGAGGATCAAGTCGCATTTGCTAGCGTTAACTACATTTACTTTGCTTAACTCAAGTGCTATTCTCGCACCATCTTCACCTTTCACAAGATCTATTGTACAGTTTCTCGCTGTAATCGATGACGATTCCAGGCATTCAAGTACGCTGAGAGTGGAGTCTCGTATACTCACAGTAACGCCTTCACCTATGGTTACAGCCCATCCATATACATATGAATTTGTTATTTGCACTTCACATTCACCAGTTACCTTCCACTCTGACACATACTCTCTCCTAAAAGTCAGTGCACTCTGCTCTGGTTTAGATAGTATATACACGTGGAGAATACATGATGAATCCTTTACCTCTACTAGAGAGGCCTTTCGGGCTTTAAGTTTGACTACTGAGGAAAATATGTGAAGCTTACATGTTCCATTTGCCAGTAGATTCTGAACGGATGAGTTTCTTACGAAAACTTCCGCCCCTCCTGCTGTAACCATATTTGCTATAACAGCCTCGCTTATGCTGGAGAATGACTTTTCAGCCAATTTTAGACTTCTGAATACTGAGTGACTTGAAAAAAGTGTTGAAAATTCCGAGGCAATAACTCTCTCGAAAATGGAGTAATAAGTGTGAAGAGATGCATAGTCTTCTACGCTTATCACTTCCGTAACTGTTGAAAACTCACTTATGTCCACAGATGAAAAGCCCTTGATGAAACCATTCCTTATGAGAGTTTCCTTGATAGATAGAGAGGAGTTTCCTGATGCATATAGGATCTCAATCCTAGATTTCTTAATCGCGCCTCCTGAGAAGTCATATGAGATCAGAGTTGCGATCTCTGATTGTTGCATGTT
>DRAE01000023.1 GCA_011041895.1 Candidatus Bathyarchaeota archaeon | reverse complement strand
TCTCTTAGATATGCGTAATTGTATTTTGCAGGTGAGGGTTCTATGATATCCCATCCAATTGAAATTCTAATGACGTTGAAGCCCCAGCTGAGCATTCTCTTGATATCCTCTTCGGTTAGATCTCTTCTGAAGTCCATTACACAACATCCGTGTAGGAGGAATATGTTACCGTTCTCGTCCTTGATATAGGTGCCATCGGCTTTCAACCACTTGATCTTGGAAACCTGTGCTTTGACTGGAGGTATATAGATTAAACATGATGCAATGATAGCTGCTATAAGAAACATGGAGAGAGCTTTCGGTGACATGACTCAAACTATATTCTATGGCTTCATGTAATTATGTTTAGCCATCATGTATGCAGATATTGTTTTGAAAAATGGAGTCGTTTGCAGTCTGGATAGCGAGAATAGAGTGTATGAGGCAGCTGCAATAAGAGATGGGGTCATCATAGCGGTTGGAGACAATAAAGCTGTAAGCAACCTAATAGGGCCAGAGACGAAAATTGTAGATTTAAATGGAAAATTTGTATGTCCAGGCTTTATCGACTCACATACGCATCTATATAGCTTAGGCATGTCACTAAAGCAGTTAAATCTATGGTATACCAGAAGCAAATATGAAGCCTATGAGATGATAAAAGAGAAAATCAGAGAATTAGGTGCCGGGAAGTGGATAGTAGCCAAACAATGGGATGAAAATCGGTGGAGTGAAAGAGAATTCCCAAGCTTAGAGGAGCTTGATAGGCTTTTCCCGGACAACCCAGTTGTAATGATAAGAGTTGATGGCCACCTTGCAGTTGTAAACTCACTTGCAATTAAAAGGGCCAGACTTGATCTTAGCTCGCAGTTTATTGAAAAAGATTCTAGTGGAAAGCCTACAGGAATTGTAAAAGAGGATGCATTGAAAGCTGTGCTCTCAGCTGTTGAGGTCAGTGAAGATGAACGTCTAGAGGCCATTGAAACGGGGGTTAAAAATGCCTTGAAGGAGGGGATAACTTCGATACATGAAATCATTTATAACCCTGAAACCTTGCAAGCATATATTAGAGCTTTTAGAATGGGAAAGCTTACATTGGATGTCAATTTTATACCGACACATGAATGCTTTGAGAAACTTTCTCTTGAATATATCAATTTCATAAACAGGTTCAAGCCATTTCTCTCACTAACCACGGTCAAGATTTTTGCTGATGGATCAATTGGAGCTAGAACAGCGGCGCTAAGCAAACCCTACGCTGACAGCCCAATGGAAAGCGGGTTACTGATGCATGAATTTGGCCATTTAATGGAGATAATCTATAGGTTCCATAGAATGAGATTTCAAGTAGCTGTGCATGCAATAGGTGATAGAGCAATATCTGATGTATTAACTGCATTGACGAAAGTTTATAGACGTGATCCATGGATCGATCACAGACATCGTATCGAGCATTTCGAGCTTCCCAGTATGTGGCATATAGAGAGGATGGCTAGTTTATGCGTGATTGCTTCAATGCAGCCAAACTTCATAGGGAACTGGCAGATGCCTGGTGGAATGTATGAGAAGAAACTTGGAAAGGAGCGAGCTATTAGATTAAATCCTGTAAGATCGATCATGGATGAAGGCGTCGTTGTAATATTTGGCTCTGATTGTATGCCAATGTCGCCGCTATATGGTTTACATTGGGCTGTAAACCACTATAACAGGAATGAAAGAGTGGATGTGGTAAGAGCTCTCAGAGCATATACCATAAATCCAGCATTTGCATGTAGAGAGGAGAAGGTGAAGGGAAGTTTAGAGGTAGGCAAGTTTGCCGACCTAGTTATCCTCGATAAGAACCTACTCGAGACCAGAAGTATAGAGAATGTAAATGTGCTTGCAACAGTCAAGAGGGGAGTTTTCGTATATAAAAGCTCAGAGGTCTAAGTACATTTCATAGGCGTCCTCCCCATCGGGATAGTACTCCTTTAGCCTTGCACCGATTTTAAAGCCTAGTTTCTCATAAAGCTTTATTGCAGGTTTATTGGATACCTTCACCTGCAACTTTACACGTTTAACTCCAAATTCACTTTGCAGCTTCCTGATTATTTCTTCCATTAACAGTTCCCCAATACCTTTTCTACGGTGTTGAGGGTGAACGGCTATTGAAATTATTTCACCAATCTTGCCTTTAACGTGTGCCATGACATAGCCGATAGCTTTTCCATCAAGTTCAGCTACCATAAATGTTCTTCTAAGCAGTTTTGCACCCTGCTGGAAAACCCATTTGGGATAAGCTTCCTTACCAAATGCTTCAAGTTCTATCCTGAAAATATCCGCTAAATCCTTTTCACTGACCACCCTGACCTTGATCTTTGAACTTTTGGTCATAGCATTCATTTTCAGCCTATAAAAAGTATCTCGAGTGTTTGAGTTAAATGTTAGCTAAATTAATCGTATTAAACTTTATTTATCGATTAAGATGCCCATCGAGTTCAGGGGGGTATATAAGACATATGATGGGGTAATTGCTCTCGAAGATGTAAGCCTAGAAATTCCAAGCGGCAAGGTCTGTGCACTACTTGGACCAAATGGATCTGGTAAAAGCACTTTGATGAAGATCGCTTTAGGACTTGTTAAGCCCGACGCTGGAACAGTTTCAGTTAATGGGTTAGATCCTTTCAAGGAACCTATTAGGGTTAGGAGAATTGTGGGGTACGTCCCAGAGGAGATTACATTATATGAAAGCTTAACTCCGGCAGAGTACCTAAGCTTCGTAGCTAGCGTATATGGTATAGAGGATCCAGAGAGTAGAGCTTTGAAGTTGGCTGAACTCTTCGAGTTTACAGAGCACATGTATAAACTTGGTGGAGAACTTAGCCATGGTAATAGAAGGAAGCTCATGATAATCTCTGCTTTAATGCATGATCCAAAGGTGCTTATATTTGATGAACCATTTTCAGGTCTTGACCCAACCTCTGGTAAAGTTTTAAAGGAGCTTTTAAGAGAATATGCTTCACGTGGAAGAACCGTGCTGTTGTCAACTCATATACTTGAGTTAGCGGAGGCTATCGCAGATAGGGTAATAGTCATTCACAAGGGGAGGGTTGTCGCTGAGGGGGATGTGGATGAACTTAAGAAGCTTACGAGGAGAAAGGAGTTTGAAGACGTATTCTTTGAAGTTACTGGCTTAAGCAAGGACCTAGATGAAATGCTTAAAGCGCTTAAGGAAGTTTAGCGATGACGGTTACACTAAAGCTTGCGAAGATATTTGCGAAAGAAATCATTTATAGGTCTAGGAAGACTAGAAGAAAAAGTTTCTTCTATGATCCTAATAAACCAATCTCTCTTTGGAAGAACAACTTAGTTCAGATAATCGCATTTGCATTTCCCTCCATTTGTATAGGCGGTGCATGTGTAAATCTCTACTTGGAGACTGGAAGCTTTCTTCCATTAGTCTTGGGGCTAGGCTTTCTTGGAGTGCTTCAGGCAGGCGTTGCAGGATACTCTGTTGCATCTATTGTCAATATGCTTATAGAGCATAGACTCATTGAACCTCTTCTAACCCGACCTATTAGCATTTCTGAGGTTTGGGGAGGAGTTATATTAGCTGGATTACTGTACTGGGGAGTCTTAACCTCATTTGCGCTTGTTATTCCAATGGTGGCCTTAATCGTCTATGTGACTGGAAACCTCCTAATCATACTTACAAGCATTTTGATGATTGCTGCATTAACTATAATGGCTTTTGGCATAGGGTTCATGGCCACGGCATTGTCTCCGGGGGTAAAAAGGAGTAGGATTCTACGTGGAGTTACTGTGGTAATTTGGCTACTGGCATTCGTAGCTGGATATTTCTACTACTTTATCCTTTTGAAAGCTATAAAGATCACAACGTCCGAGAACCTACTTCTACTTTTCAGTATACTTCCGCCATTCAACTTCATCATGGTGGCATTTAACCCTACTGATGTTAGATCTGCACTCTCAATGATTGTATGGAGTGCTTTGATGGTTATTCTTCTAATCTTCTCGACTAGGAGATGCTGGAGAGCATTGTTTGTAGGAGAGTTCATAGCATTCTCTCTCCCAAGCTTAGGTGTGAAAACTGTTAAAAGGCAGAAAATAGTGGACAAAGGGGTTCTTGGATTCATGTTTAAGGATTTGAAGATACTTGCTAGGAACACGCAGAGGCTTTCAAGGTTCATGTATGGAGTGCTTATGCCCATAGCGTTTATAGCTCCAGTACTAGTTGGTGTTAGCTTTAAACCTAGTATAATTGCTCCAGCTGTAGCAGGACTATCTGGTGCATGTGCAACTGTTGGATTATCTGTTTCTGAGCTAGTCTACTGTGAGGGAAGAGCTGCTCCCCTGCTCTATACCTTCCCACTAACTAGGAGAAAAATTGCCTATGAAAAGTCTCTAGTAATATTACCTATATCGCTTGTATATGGGATGTTGCTTTCGGCTGTAATGTACATTTCAACGGGAAACTTTCTGAGCGCTATCGCATGTCTAGTTAACGCTGTAGTAGTCTCTTTTGGAACAAGCTATGCCATGCTTACATTGATTCTTAGAAATCTCCCATCGATCCCTAGTGAATGGAGTGAATATAGCATTGAGCTTGGAGGCGTTGCCCTTAGAGTGATTATAAGTTTATTGGCAATATTTGTGGGAAGTGCGTCTGCAATGATCTTCTATGTCATGGATGAATTCTATTTCTCACCTATTGTAATTTGCTTGGGAATGCTTATGCTGAACCTAATGATTAGGTCATTTACTCCAGATAAGCCATTAACAGGGTGAACTATTTCTTTATCTTTTCTCTTGGATAGCTTACGTTGCATACTGGGCAGAAGTATTCTTTTCTATGTGAAAAGTATATTAATGGATTTCCACATCTTGGACATTTTTCAAGCTCTATGGGCTCTACCCTTGGCCTTTCAACTTTTACCTCTCTTTTGACTTTAACCTTGGGCTTCAATGGTTTAAGGGGTCTTGAAGGCTTTGGTGTTGGTATCTCAGGTATTATTGGAGGTCTCTTAACTGGAGGTTTTAGCTTTTCAAATGGTTTAGCTTTGATGCAGTAAATAGTAGATGCAATACCTACTGCCCCTATTATAATGAGCCCGATTACTACTGGGTAATACATTGAAAGTGTTGTGAAAACGTTTGTCTCATTTAATGTAAGTTTTCCTCTTACACCGCTTTCCGGATCAAATACATCAACTGCCCTGACCAGTATGTGCGTGTTCTTTTCATACCACAGGGTGGTTTCTCCAAATTGTACCCTGTAACATGTCACTATTCCAAGAGGAGTTTCTATGTCTTCGATGGTTTTTCCGTTTAGAATACTTGAAGGAAGCCATATAAGTGGATGTCCATCTGAAAAAGTCACATTAAACTTTAGCTGCTTGGCATGCTTCTCAAGTCCACTACCATAGGATATCTGTAGCTCGACCATGAACTTATCGCTGTAGACATCCACTATAGTCCATTTAAGATACCGTGTTGTCTCGTTGTCTTGGAGAATATAGTAAGCGTATTTTCCAGTTGAGATCCAGTTTTCAGATGCGTAAACATTAGAGGAGAACACTGTAAGCGTGAACATTATTGTGAGAATCCATACTTTCGCTGAAAATTTCATGGTGAATCAGTTAATATATAGGGTTCAGTTAAAATCAGTATTGCTCTACTGTAACTGAATTTCAATAAGTTTTGAAAGATTTAGAGCTACTTCACCAGCTTTTCCCTTTAAGAAAACATCGGCTATTGGAGTTATCATTGAAGGCTCTATGTTTATTTCTATTATGCTGGCACCAGAGCTTTTGGCGATATATGGAATGTTTGAGGCTGGTGCAACCATGCCACTTGTTCCTATAACCAACATTACGTCAGCTTTTGTAGATTCTTCGACGGCTTTACTCCACTCACTCGGTGGAAGAGGTTCTCCAAACCATACAACACCTGGCCTTAGGAGAGAGTTACATTTTGGGCAACGTGGGGGAATTTCCTTGGGAGGTGAATCTATTCTATCTGTGTAATCGCACTCTATGCATTTTATGTTCCATATGCTTCCATGAAGCCTTATTAGATTCTTTGACCCAGCTTTCAAGTGTAGGTCATCTACATTCTGTGTTATGATGGCCTTTAGAATTCCCATTTCTTCAAGTTTAGAGAGAAGCTTGTGCGATGGATTAGGTTTAGCCTTTTTTATAATGTTCATTCTCCAACAATACCACTTCCATACAAGCTTGGGATTTCTCTTGAACGCCTGTGGAGTTGCTAGATCCTCTGCCCTGAATCTTTTCCATAAACCATCTCTTCCTCTAAAGGTTGGAATTCCACTTTCAGCGGATATTCCAGCTCCTGTAAATGCAACTAGATGTCTTGAGTCACGTATTAGTTTGATAGCTGCCCTATACATTTCCATGATTGACATGTTATAGCTCCTCCGAGATCCTGAAAAGCTCGTCTCTCACATACGGTCCCACTTTTTCAGTTTTACCATTGGCTCTATGAATAATCAATCCTCTTCCCTTTTTCACCTCTCCTATCACTGAAAGGTTTAACCCTAGCTTTTCCATCCTGGATTTAGCTTCTTCAACTAGGTTTTTGTCGATGGTTGCTATAAGCATTCCGGAACTTATAAGCTTTAAGGGATCAATGTTTAGAGCATTGCATATCTTCACAGTTTCCTTCCTTAACGGAATCTTATCCTCCCAGACCTCTATTTCAACATTTGATGCATAGGCTATTTCAGCAAGCCCAGCAGCCACTCCTCCCTCAGTTGGATC
>DRAE01000014.1 GCA_011041895.1 Candidatus Bathyarchaeota archaeon | reverse complement strand
CATGTTCCACTCCTCTAGAACAATGCCCCTTAAATATCATATTATCTGAACTTTTCAATGAAATGAGAACGGGAGTAATTGCCATATCAATGGTACTGCTATTAGCAATATCAGCGTTTACGGTTGCTCCAGCGCTTGCACGTGAGCACCAGCATAGGCACATAGAGCACAAGTGTTTCAGGCATATGCATGAACTCTTCCATGGATTCGTCTCAGATTACATGATGTGCTGCATACACGTAGGTAAGCCACATGTATTCGTAAAGTTTCCAGGAGACGAATACAACTTTACAATACTTCACATAATGTTCGATGCACTTGTACTGTTCGATGACATGGACAATGACAATGTCATGGACTTCCAAGAGATAAGATCAATTTTAAAGCTTTCACTACTGGACTGGAGTTCACAGGTATACAATATAACAGATGAACAGGGGGGAATCATAGGTCTGGGGGTAAACCTGACTGGAAAATATGAAGGGCCCAAGATTCCTGGCCATCACAGAATCTTCAGCTGTGAGATGGAGCTAAGGGTTAGAATGTATGAGATAAACTACACTGAGACAGTGACAGCTGAAAACGGGGAATACACATATGTGATCCCAGCGCTGTCAGCTGTTAAAATCGATGTCATAGTTAAGGGATGGCCATTCGGTGAACTTGGAGAGTATATTACTTTGACAAAGCCAATGCTCGGCGTATGGATGGATTTAACGACTCTCTGCATGAAGAGGAAGACATATAGGATCATACAAAACCACACCATAAACATCATAGACATTGAAAGAGATACTCCTATGCAGTACATTGTATTAACTGAAAAGGCCAAGTTGGTTAGTGGAGATCATAGTGAGCTCATAGATGTATATTACACAGTGCTTGGAGGAGAGGAGGGGGTCTTTGCATCTATCATAATGTGCTATCCCGAGTTCAGCGTAAATGATACTCTAATACATGATCCAGTTATAGGGAACAACGTCGAGTATACGCCTGCAAAGATTACATTAGCCAGCTACAGCATAGATCACTCAGCTATCTACTATGGAGAGCATGTGACTCTCACAGCTAAAGTGCAAGTACATGACGGAGATCTTCAAACCGTAATATTCACTGTTGAAAAGCCGTCAGGTGCTCTCGTAAACGTTACAGCTTCAATTACATGGGATGGAGAAAGCTACATATGCACTGCCACTTGGACTGACACAAGTGAAATTGGAGAATACACGTGGCTTTCACTTACAGCCATTACAGTTAACGGCTACTCTAAAACAATACAGATAGGCGAAACCTTTACTGTACACGAGAAAACAGCTTCCCCAGAGATCCCATCAATTGAAGTCGATAACATGCTGATAACTGCAATGTCCCTTGCAATAGTTGCTCTAATAATTGCAGCGGTGCTGGTTATAAAGTTTACCGAGAAGAGATAAAACCTCATTCTCCTCTTTTTTATTATGATTAAAGAGCTAGTTGACTGGCTAATAGAGGCCCTCGGCGCATGGGGCTGGGCCGCGGTTTTCATATTTATGATCCTTGAAAGCGCATGTTTTCCCATCCCGAGTGAAATAGTTATGCCCTTTGCAGGCTACATGGTCTACAAGTATAACATGGGCATACACGGCCTTCTTCTAGCCTCCATGATAGGAACAGCGGCAAATCTAATTGGCTCTCTTTTAGCATACGTTGTAGGATTTAAAGTTGGAAAACCATTCGTGGAAAAATATGGAAAATATCTACTAATAGGAGAAAAAGAGTATGCCCGAATAGAAGGCTTCTTTAAAGAATACGGTGGAGCATCGGTTCTAATCGGTAGAATGCTTCCAGCAGTTAGAACAGTGATATCCCTTCCAGCTGGCATCTTTAAAATGAACATTAGAAAATTCACACTTTACACGGTTATAGGCTCAATTCCATGGAATCTAATGCTCACATACGCCGGATACATTCTAGGAGAGAAATGGACTCAACTCTCAAAACAGTTCGAATACATTGACATAATAGCTGTAATAGTACTGATAATTGCTGCAATAGCATACCTACACTATGTACATAGCAGCTCACGTTAGTAAATGCTTGTGATTAGGAGTTCGCGTAAAATTCTCTAGTCTTCTCAGCCTATAGCTCATAGGGAGCTATAATTTGTCTAAGTCTTCAAATAGGTGAATAGTTTTAATTTTATATAATGTTATCTTGTGAGCTATGGTATGGGTAACTTGTCCACGCAAATTCAATAAATAGGGTTGAGAAGTTAATGAGAAAACAACTTTACCCCTATAGAAAACGTTTTGAAGATTATATAAAGGCCATATACAAGTTACAGAGAGAGAAAAGTGTGGTAAGAGTTCGTGACTTGGCGGCCGCACTCAACGTTAAACCTCCATCGGTTGTAGAGCAGTTGAGAAAACTATCTCAGCGTGGCCTAGTACTATATGAGAAGGGAGAATACATAAAGCTGACAGATAAGGGTGAGATGATGGCTAGGGAAATCCTCAGAAAACATGAAGCTCTACGAAGGTTTCTAGCAGACGTGCTGATGGTGCCCGAGGACATCGCTGAAAGAGATTCCTGTTATATGGAACATGGTTTGCATGAGATAACAATAGATAGAATCAATAAGTTCCTAGGGTTTATCGACGAACATTTCAAGATAAAAGGTAAAATGGAGTTCCTAAGGAGGCTAAGACACTATTATGAACGTGAAAAACTCCCTAAAGAGTGCATATCATAAAAACCTAAGAAGTTCACGTTAGACCTTACCTTAATTTTCATCTGAGCTTTGACTGAAGACCATAGCTCTTGAATACTATTTATTAACAGAAATATTTATATTAGGATTACCTAAGAATATTAGATGACCCTAACAACAATCAGTATAGTGTGGTGAATGCAATGCTCAATGAAGAAACGACAAGATATGGCATACGCTTTAGTAAAAAGATGAAGATATTGACCGCGGCTGTAGTGCTTATTTTAATTTTTGTAGGTACATTTGTTGTGTTGCAGCTTCAGCAGACGCCATCAGCTAAGGTAAAAGAGCTTGTAATAGCAGGGCCTCCAGGTCCCTTCACTATACCCCTAGCATACATTAAGGAGAAAGGTATGCTGAATGACACAGTTGAAAGAGTGGTGATTGAAATATATGAAAATCCTGCTAAGCTTCAAGTTATAGTTGCTAGAGGCGACGCTGACATAATCGTCTTACCTACATGCACAGCTGCGCTTCTTTATAACAAGGGCTTCAAGGTTAAGTTCATTGGCGTTTGCGCTTGGGCTATGCACTACATTGTAAGCGATAATCCTAACGTGCAATGTCTACATGATATCAAAGGTGAAAGTATAGCTATACCTTTCAATGGTGCAACCCCTGATGCATTATTCTCTTTGCTATGCCAATCCGAAGGTTTAGATCCCGGAAAGGACTTCAACCTTATTCATACAGCATCCCCCAAACAGGCAGCTGAAATGATACTTCAAGGCAATGTACATCATGCCATTCTCCCCGAGCCTCTTGCTACACTTACCATTCTAAAGACTAAGGCTAAGGTCAGAAAACTCTATCGTGTAATAAACATTTCAAAGGCTATTGAAGAGAAGCTGGGTCTCAAAACCCCTATAGCAGGTGCTACAGTATCATCTCGCATCGAGAATAATTCTCATCTCATCACAAGATTTTTAGAAGCATGGGAGGAAGCCATAGTGTGGGTTCAAGAGAATCCTGCTGAAGCTGGGAAGCTTGCTGAAAAATATCTGTCACAGTATGGAATTAAAGCAAAGCCTATGGAACTTGCTGTCAAAAATATTGAGTGGGGCTTTGCTCCTAGCTGGGAAGCTAGAGAAGATCTTACGAGATACTATGAAGCTTTGCTGGAGGCATGCCCCAATTCTATAGGGGGTACGTTACCGGATGAAAACTTCTACTATACACCAGAAAGCTCTGGCTAAACATGGTTTTCTTTTTCTCAATTTCATAGGATTTCTAGTGTTGTTAGCTTTGTGGCAAATTTTGTCAATAACTTTGGGAGAGTTTCTTGTACCATCGCCATCAACTACCATCACTACTCTTGCTAGACTTGCCACGAAAGGTGTGCTTTTACAAGAGCTTTCGATGACCTTAGTTCATCTGGCATCGGGGGCCTTCATAGGCTTCATCCTCGGCTTTACCATGGGATTAATCGCAGGTTTTCAGAGGGAAGTAGATCATATTTTCAATCCTTTTAAGTGGATAGGTTTAACAGCTCCTGTGCCTGTTATCGCCGTGATAGCCATGCTATGGTTTGGAATAGGAGACTTTACGGTGGTATTCCTTACAGCACTTGTGACAGCTCCCTTAGTTTATGTTTCAATAAAGGAAGGAGTTATTAGCATTGATCTGGAACTAATGGAAATGGCTAAAGTTTACAAGTTCACACCTTGGATGATGCTTCGCCACATCTATATACCTGCTATGATTGCTAATATTGTGGCAAGCTTAACTCACGCTTTGGAATTTGGAATCAGGGCTACGGTATTTGGAGAGTTTATGTGTGGTAAAAGCGGCGTAGGTTACGCTCTTTTTGCTGCTTGGTATAGACTTTCCTCTTCAGAAGTATTCGCTTGGGCACTTACATGTATATTTTTGGCATGTTCTATCGAGGTAATCATCGTTAAGCCTTTGAAGAGCTGGTCATTAAAATGGAGAGTGCAGCAATGAACATAGCTGTGAGATTGAAAAGTGTTACAAAAAGCTTCAACGGAGTCAAAGTTCTCGACAACATAGACTTGGAGGTATGTCGTAATGATTATCTATTACTGTTAGGACCTAACGGTGCTGGTAAGACAACTTTGCTTAAGATAATCATGAATGTTCTCAAACCCGACAAGGGTACTGTAGAGGTCTACTGCAAGCGCATTAGCTGCGTGTTCCAGGAGCCCCGTCTTTTACCATGGAAAACCGCTCTGGATAACGTAGCTCTACCTCTTATAGCCAGAGGAATGAGTAAGGGAAAAGCTAGAAAAATTGCTGGAGAATGGTTGCATAAAGTAGGGCTTCAGGGATATGAAAACTATTATCCAAGGCAACTCAGTAGTGGGCAGCAACAGCGAGTTGCAATAGCGCGAGCATTTGCTATAGAGCCTGACCTATTGCTCCTCGATGAACCAACCTCAAACCTTGACCCAGAGAATAAAAGATATGTCATGAAACTCATCAAGAAACTACTAAATGAGTTCAAGACTACAGTAATACATGTTACTCACGATCCCTTAGAGGCACTAAACTTAGCCACGAGAATAGCCTACATATCATATGATCATAAGCTTCAAGTTTACGACCGCAGTGAAGCAGGAAAAGTTCTAAGATCCTGCGGTTTGACTGGCGTAAGCTACATGAAAGCTATTGATCAGTTGGAGGCTCACAGATTCATCACGGCATCAGAAAGTCCGCCGCTCATCATCAAGAACATACATGAAGGCAAAAGTTAAATCCTAACACTTACCTCGTATACTCACTTTTCAGAAAGGAGATTAGTCATCATTGCATGTCAGCTTCGGCCGCACTCATCATCAAAGGGAGGGCAAGGCCAATAAGAGAAATCCAGGAGCAATTATTTCAAGTTTAAAACCAGTCTTGAGAGTTCAGCTCCCTGGAACGTCTTCATCGCAATGCTCCGATGATATTGCTCTCATAATCTAAAACAGTATTACAAGCGTGAAATCATAAAGCTTGCATGTGTCAGAGGTAGTCAAACTCATCACATTTCAGCAACGCCAGAGGTCATCATCCAAAACCATTTAACATGTAAACGCATATAATCTTTCAAAAATTTATCGCACAACGTCCTAAATTAATTTGAATGATGACGCCCTTCCCTGGCTGAGCCGTGATGGGGGAGGTTTCAGCTGACAGCGGCGGCTCCCCTATCTGACCGATACTTCCTCTTTTCATAAAAAGTGAGTCAGGTAGCTTGAGAACTTATACTGGCGGGAGCTGAAACTCTTTTACGGGTTTATGATCAGTGGGTATGGAGTATCATCATGTTTCTCAGAAACCTGCCCTTTCATCATCTCTGTTATTAAGATAAGTTGGAGAAGGCGTTGGATTGGAGTGGTTCATCACGGCTCAGTTTATCCGCTGCTCCTCATCTAATAAACTACTATATTCATCACAGTGATTAATTTTAGGGGATGAAGGTGTATTGGGCCACTTTTCCAGTTACCGTAGTCACCTTTATAGTATATTCTATGCCTGGGCTGTAGTCCATGATTATGATGATCGTTGCACTTTCTCCAGCTTTTAATTTAACGTTTCCCAGAGGGATCACATGTCTCCCGTTTTCGTCATAGTATATCACATAGTCTTCGGAAGTTATCATGGTCTTTGTCTCTGTTCCAACCTTCACATATATGTTAGATAGCGTTTGGGATGCATCCTCGCACTTAATGTTAATTATAAATCCGTATTTCTCAACTGAAACATCTTGGAAGTATATGTTCCCCCCTGCACCTGAGGGCCTTGCACCTGTCAAACCTGAAATCCAGACATATATTGGAACAGCGATTGCAATTGTGATGATTATAGCTAGAACTATCGCAACCCACGTCTGTACACCTCGCTTCCTCCTCAAAAGCAGTAATGGTGCAAAGACAAGCACGGCATAGATAAGCTCGCCACCGTTACCTGAGTCGCTTACTCTATAGCTTCCAGAGACTATTGCAACTTGATATCCAATCTCCAAGTCCACTCTATTATACAGGGCACTAAGGTTAACAGTCATGTTATCCGTTAAAGCTATTCCATGACAGTACACAGCTATCT
>DRAE01000022.1 GCA_011041895.1 Candidatus Bathyarchaeota archaeon | reverse complement strand
TCTATCTTCTCCCATATAGTTTTAGCTGCGAGATATCTTGCATATGCAGCCTTTGCCTCAGCTGGTAGATTCATCGGCATTAGTCTCTTCCTCCACTGAAATCTCTAGATATATGGGGCCACGGTAGCCGCACCTTTTACATACATAGATCTCTGGGGTAAGCCATCCATCGAATTTCGTGGATAAAGCTATATCAGGGGAGTGGCATCTAGGGCATACCCTAATAGTTTTAGCTGTACCTCTGCTAAAAATCTTGGAGAGCTTTTTCAGAATCCTACTCATACTCCAGAACCTTGCGCCGATACTCTCCATATTTCACTAGAGCATACATTGCCCTTGAAGCTCTTTCAGGAGATGGATAAGCTGGTATGTCATGGGAGTCAAACTTCTTTCTAAAAGCCTTTGACATTTCAGCCTCTCCCACATCACATGCAACAACAGGCTTATCATAGTTCCTTATAACTTCAGCTATTTTTTCTGGGAGGTCGAATGATATCAGCGGCGGATGATGTAGCGCTATCAAAACTACTCCATGAACATTCTCGTCTTCCATAAGTATCTTCATCGACTCAACATACATTCTTGTGTCAGCGGAACCCGTTAAGTCGATTGGGTTCTTATAAACTGCAAACGGGGGCAGTATTTTATTCTTTTTCAGCTGCTCAAACTTTTCAAGAGTTTCTTCAGAGAGCTGGATTACGTTGAGCCCCAAAAACTCAAGAGCATCAGCAGCCATCACTCCAGCTCCTCCACCGTCGGTTAATATTGCGATATTTCTCCCCTTAGCTGGGGGTTGCATTGCCAATGCTTTCCCAAAGTCGAAAAAGTCCTCCATAGTTTCCGCTCTTACAACGCCGCATTGTTTAAAAGCTGCGTCATATACACGGTCCGAGCCAGCTAAGGCAGCTGTATGTGAAGCGGCCGCCCTTGAGCCGGCTTCAGTTCTGCCAGCTTTGAATACTACTATAGGCTTTTCCTTGACAACTTTCTTTGCTGCTTTCATGAATCTTCTGCCGTTTTCAATGGATTCAACGTAAATAAGTATGGCCTTCGTCGTGGGATCCTTTGCCAGATACTCCATTAAGTCTGCTTCATCCACGTCCATTTTATTTCCATAGCTTATGAACTTGCTAACTCCTATTCCCTCACCTTTCATGTAGTCTAGGGCAGCTACGCCAAATGCCCCGCTCTGGCTTATCAAGGTTATATAGCCTTTATCGGGTCTTGGCGTGGCGAGCATTAGCTTTCCTTCAGCTTCCTTGTATTGTGGAACGAACATTGTGTCTACTCCAGTATACGCATCAAATACTCCAAGGCCATTTGGTCCGATTACTCTGATGCCATGTCTTTCACAGATCTCCTTAACTTTATTTTCAAGCTCGACGTTTCCTATTTCACTAAATCCAGCGCTTATGATAATGGCAGCCTTAATGCCTTTTTTGCCACAGTCTTCCATAACTTGGGGGACAAACGGTGCTGGAACTATAACTACTGCTAGATCAACGCTTCCAGGAATGTCAGTCACGGATTTGTAACATTTAAGACCTAGAATCTCCTTGTGCTTGGGGTTAACCGGATAAATTTCAGCCTTTAGAATGCCTTTTTCCTTGTTTTCTATAAAGTTTTTGAGTGTTACATTTCCAGGTTTACCCTCGGTTGCAGAAGCGCCTATTATGGCAACTCCCTTTGGATTGAAGAACTTATCAAGTATTTCCATGTTCTTGGGCATTCTAACCACTTCCCTCAGGGATTTCAAGTTCTTTTTTAAGAGCTGTTTCCAGCATTTTTTCAACTACTTTTTGAGGTAATATAAGGTCTTCACGCCTATATTTTGTAGGCCTAATTATTATTAAGCCTATGCCATCTCTAATATCTATTTCATACATTCTAAGGTCATGCTGGGTTTGCCTCATCTTCTCTATCATTACGAATCTTCTGAGAACCCCTTCACGAATAGATTTTCTAAACCTTATGATACCATCTGCTACATGCTCTATTCCGAATCCGAACCCCAGCCCTGTTGTGATTGCGTATTGGCTTGTGGCAATTGTTGTAAAATTCCATTTAGTCAGAACTTTTTTGACATAGTAGGAGTCTCTGCGTGCCATTGCTGGGGCTGCAAGCCAGAAAGCGGACATTGAATCTATAACCAGACGGGCATCCCCATATCCAAGCTTCTTTTTAGCTTCGACTATCTTTTTGAGGAGTTCAGTTAGCTCTAGGGAGTGAATGCTCCATTTATCTTCTTTTGCGCCCATTAGCGCATCTATGATTATAAGAGTGCCATCCTCCACGGCTTCCTTGAATGGCATATTGAATTGGCTTGCCTGCCTTATTATGGACTCTTTACTTTCCTCTGTTGTAACAAATATGCAGGGGGTTCCCTCTCTTATACCCTGTGATATGAAATGCATTGAGAATATTGTCTTTCCTGTTCCTGGTTCACCACAGACTGCTACAAAGAAGCCCTTTGGAATTCCGCCTTGAACAAGTTTGTCAAAGGATGGAATTCCGGTTGAAAGTCTCTCTATAGCTGGCATTCTAAACACCTGTGCAAGTTCAATAATTAATTATAAGCTTGAAGGATGATAGTTTTAAACAGTTAAGCAAAGTATAGAGACTAAACACTCTCTTGGGGGTTTAATATGGAGAGAAAAGAGCTTGTACAGCTATTAGAGAAGTACTGCAACTTGAACGGAATCTCAGGATTTGAAAACGAGATAAGGGAGAATCTAAAAAACGACTTAAGGGAGTATGTCGACGAGATTAAGGTGGATAAGTTTGGAAATATCATGGGAATAAAGTATGGAAAAGACAGAGAAAAAAAGCTTATGCTTGCAGCGCACATGGATGAAGTCGGGCTCATAGTCAAGCTGATTGATAAAAATGGATTCATAAGATTCTCTAAAATAGGAGGCATCGACGACAGAGTGCTTCTTAGCCAGCCAGTTCTTATATTGACAGAGAAAGGCCCTGTTAGAGGAATCATTGGTTCAAAACCTCCACACATACAGAAGGAAGCTGAAAGAGCTAAAGCCATACCAATAGACAAGCTGTTTATAGATGTGGGAGCTGACAGTAAGGAAGAATGTGAAAAAATGGGAATTAAAATTGGGGATCCCGTAGTCTTCGACTTCAAAGCCAGTACTTTAGGAGAACATAAGTTCTGTGGCAAAGCTTTAGATGATAGAGCTGGATGTGTCGAGCTGATAGCAGTAGCTGAACAGCTTGCTGGAGAAGAGACGGAACACACCATTTACTTTGTGGGTACAGTTCAGGAGGAAGTTGGTCTCAGAGGAGCAAGGGTTGCAGCCTATGCCATTTATCCGAATGTAGCAATTGCAGTTGATGTAACCATAGCTGGAGGGGTTCCAGGGTTAACGGAGTATGAGGCACCTGTTAAGATGGGAAATGGGCCTACAATAGTTGTTGAGGATCGTGGCTTGATAACACATCCAAAAGTGTTAAGCTGGATCGTAAAGATAGCTGAAGAAAATAAAATAAAGTATCAACTTGAGACAGGTTTGACTGGTACAACCGATGCCGCTGCAATGTCCCTTGTTAGAGCAGGTGTACCAGCTGGGGTGATATCTGTTCCTACGAGATACATACATAGTGCCCCATGCATGATAGATCTGAGAGATATTGAGGAAACCATAAAACTGATAACGAAGTGCTGCTTAGAAAAGTTACCTCTGTAGATCAAGGAAGTAGGTGGAGGGATTTCATGGAGATCTTGAGATACTTGAAGGACATAAAGTACTGGATAGCTAGAGCGATTCTAGGGTTAATAGTATTTATATTATTGATAAGTATACCTGCGGCAATGAGCACATGGCTTAGAGATGCTCTCTTCTACACTGCACTCACCCTGGTAGTGATTCTAGGGCTGGTGAGCATGGGGGCCTCATATAAAAGTGGAGCTGCTAGTGTACTTATCTCAATGATTGTTCTGGCACTGATCATAATTGGCTTTTATGCAATTCATGTTAAACTCTACGAGATAAATCAGGCTGCAATGAACCTCCTGCTAATATACCTGGCACCTCTAATAATAGCAGAAGTTCTTATTAAATAATCGATAGAAATGCCCAGAACTCCACTTGACAATTTCTTTTACCCATCTTCGGTTGCAGTTATAGGGGCCTCTGCAAACCCCCAGAAGATAGGCCACATGATACTGAAGAGCATCATCGAATCTAACTTCAAGGGAAAAGTTTACCCTATTAATCCAAAAGGCGGCGAGATACTGGGGCTTAAAGTCTATAGAAGCGTGCTTGAAATCCCGGATGATGTGGACTTAGCAGTTATAGCAGTACCTCCAAAGATTGTACCTCAAGTGATTGAAGACTGTGGAAAGAAGAGAATAAGAGCTGCTGTGATTATAAGTGGAGGATTTAAGGAGACTGGAGCTGAAGGAGCCGAACTTGAGAGAAGAACAGTTGAAACAGCTAAAAAGTATGGGATCAGAATAATAGGGCCCAATTGTATAGGAGTGTTCTGTCCAGAAAATGGCATAAACACATTTTTCCAGGTCAAGGAGCGCATGTTGAGACCTGGTCCAGGAGGAATAGCATTTTTGACTCAGAGCGGAACATATGGTTGTACTCTTCTCGAATGGATAGCGGAAAGCCCTGGAATTGGTGTAAGCAAGTTTGTAAGCTATGGAAACAGATGCGATGTTGATGAAACTGAGCTTGTAAGGTATCTATCTAAGGATCCAAAGACTAAAGTTATTGCATTGTATGTTGAAGGGCTGAGTGACGGCAGAAAGTTTATGGAAGCAGCTATAGAAGCTGCTAAATACAAGCCTATAATAATGTTGAAAGCTGGGAGAACTAAGAAAGGTTCTCAAGCAGCAGTTTCACATACGGGGCATCTCTCTGGAGAGTATAAAATCTATCAGGCAATGTTTAAGCAGGTTGGAATAATAGAGGCGAGAAATATGGAGGAGCTCTATGATTTTGTCAAGGTATTCTCCATGCAGCCGCTGCCTTCAGGCTCTAGAGTGGCTATGGTGAGTAATGGAGCAGGCCCCTGTGTATTCGCAACAGACATGATAGATTCATCCAATATGCTTAAAATCGCCAAGTTAAGTGATGAAACTGTAAAGGAAATAAGGGAGAAAATACCTATGGCGGTTATAAGTACATTAGTTGATTTAACTGGAAGTGCTACAACCAGAGATTATGAAGCGGCCTTGGAAGCTATAGCTAAAGACAACAACGTTGACATAATAATGCCATTTTTTGTATTCCAAGACACTCCACTTGGAGAAGATATCGTAGATGTCTTAGATAGATTGAAGAGATATGGTAAACCCATAATAGTATGTGCTGGTGGAGGACCTTTTACACGTAGAATGAACCAGGAAATTGAAAAACGTGGAATACCAACCTATCAGACACCTGAAAGAGCTGTAAGAGCAGCTGAAGCACTGGTAACCTATGTAATGTATAGGGAGAAGATAAAACTACAGTAAGTTGAATATTTCCTCTGTAACTTCTCTAACGGGATCTAATGATGAGAGATCCGAGCTTATTTTTTCACATTTCTTAAACGTTGAACCATCGTTTATAAGCTCATCTAGGGCCTCCTCGATAGTGCGCACACTCAGTTCGTCATCCTTTATCACTTTAGCTATACCAAGTTTCTCTACCGACCTAGCGTTACTTTCATGTTCACTGTGGTATGGCGTAGGTATAATTATCATTGGCTTACCATAGTACATGCATTCACTTAATGTATTATGCCCTCCTCTGCTCACAACTATATCACTTGCCTTCAACATTTCAAACCTGTTATTTAGCCAGCCATATATTTTAACGTTGCCCTTCTTGCACACTAGCCTATCTGACTTAGGAGAACCATAGCTTAGCACAACCTCAATTTCCCTTTTCCTGATTTTTGAGAATATTCTGGCAAGTCTTTTAGCAAGTGATGTCCTCTCGAGCAGCGTTCCACTTATGGGAGCGAATATAAGAATTGAATTCTTGTTTTCAAGCACTTTATCTCTTAACTCGTCTCTCGGTGGAAGCTCCTCAGGGCGCTTTGGGATAATAGACCCGATGAGCTTGACTTTCTTTTCGAAAGTTCTGGGTATTCTAATATAATCCTTTGCAATAGTGTACGGCTCAGGGAAGTCAGGGACAAGTATACGCGATGCCATAGACCATAGGAATGAGAGAGTTCCCATACCCATAGTCTCGGCAAACCTTTTAACTAAATCTCTAACCCTTGACTGAGATGGAACTTTTATGAAGAATTGATGTATCAGCAGTATGGATGGGACATTCAGCATCTTCGCAGCCAATATAGATGACAAACGGGTATCAGATACAACAACGTCTGGTGAAAAGCTGCACATAACCTTCACTTCATGAAGCATCTGCTTAAAGAATTTTGGCAATATATCCAGTCCTGATCTTTTAACGGTTAACTTTACATTGACGCTCCCGTCAGGATTTTCTATGAATGATAGTGGAGGAGCTTCCTTGACGGGAAAACCCGTTTTCTTAACGAATAACAAGCCGTCCAAGTATGTTGAGAAAAGTATGTCGATATTGCCATCAAATGTTTTCTCGAGGCGTTCAGCTACTGGGAGGCATCTTCCAGCATGACCTAGCGCTATTCCACAAGGGGCAAAATAGATTCTAAGGCGTTTATTGTTGTAAATAAGGGAAGAAGACAACGGTATTAAAGATACAAAACGTAAGTCCAGTAACATATTCTTGAAAATATTCTTAAGTGTAAATGATGCTTGAGTGCAGACGATCGAAAGCAGCTCCTTTATGAATGCCATTGACTCAGCTATAGCTGTGGTTAGGTCATCTATTTGAGTCATGTACATCGATGAGAAG
>DRAE01000026.1 GCA_011041895.1 Candidatus Bathyarchaeota archaeon | reverse complement strand
TTTGGAGTGATAGCCATTGAATGCGGTGACATAACCATCAGAAACTGTAACCTAACAATGCTGTACATGAAAGCTGAATGGGAAGGCCATGGAAATGTCTGGCTATATGACACTGAAGTATGGCTACTATACCTAGTTTCATATTATGCCACAATGAACTGTGAAAACTTTGTAGTGTCTGGTCCTGTGGGATATGGTGGATTCGCAAATGCCACAATGATAGGAGACATAGAATTCAAGAAGGGAGTTCTTGGAATAAACATTGCTGCCCTTGAGTTTGAGATCAAAGCCGCTGCCCTGATAAGATACGACCCAGGATGCATAGTTCATAGATCTCCAATGTACGTGAAGGTGTATGATATACTTCGAAACCCAATGGCTGGAGCAGATGTAGAGCTGAGAGACACTTACGGAAACAATCTTAGTGGCCTATTCAATGTACATAAGACATCATCTGAAGGAGTAATAGCGCTTGACCACGTTACATTCTATCATCCATCATATACTGTGATTGCGACGGCAGCTGGAATCTTCCAGGCAAAGGGAGAAGTTGGTGTAATATCTTCAACGTATACGTCAATAGGCTCAGAAGTCACACCATATGGTGTGGCAGTATTCTCAATAATAGGTTACATTGTGACGGGAGTTGTGCTTGTACTTCTGGGAATAAGATGGAGTAGAAAAACTAAGAAACTTGTAGAGGAAACCGTCGAGGAAGCCAAGGAAACAGAGGAAGTAGAGGAAGCAGAGACGGAATCCAAGGAAGCATCTGAAGAATAATTTCATCCCCACCTTTATTTTATTTTGATGATTCAGTTTACTGAGTTCAGGTACCACTCCCTTATTGGAGTAATACTGATAGTGCTTGGAATTCTCCTCATATTTCTAGGGGCTAAATCCCTCAAAACAAGGGGTCGCCAGATTAAATATGATGGTTTTGGGCTTATCCTAATTGGCCCCTTTCCAATAATTCTAGGTGTAAGCAGTAGATTCAAGCTCCTAACGCTTATAACTACAGTTTTAACCGCAATACTGATCCTAGTAGTCATACTCTACTATATGTGATCCAAAATGTATACTTGCCAGATATGCAGAGTTAACCGTGCAAAGTATATATGTCAAAAATGTGGAAGAATGGTTTGTGAAAACTGCTTTGTTCCCTATGCTGAAATCTGTATAGATTGCTATAAAAAAATTCCAAAACACGAGGGCTACACTTCATTACCCATGTATGCCCCACTGTTTATCTTTTTCGGCACTGCGCTGGTAATGCTAGGGGTCATACTTATAATCTGTGATATTGTGGGACTTCCGGGATATGTTATCTTCCAGATATCAGTATTTATCTTCCTTTCACTTACAGTTATCATCCTTTTACTCTTTTTCTCACAGTTCTTGATAGAAGAAAGCTTGAGATCATCGCTATAACTGCCACGGATACTACTAGGGAAAGAAGATATCCTGGAAATGGTTCAATATTCTTGTGAATACTTATCCAGTTTAATACAGTGAATAGACCTAGTAAAGAGATGACAAAGGATGGAGCCCCATATCTCAGCCTTATGCGCCTTCTAGTCATAAACAGCTTAAAATCCTTATACGCCTCATAGACTGCAGCTGTTCCCACAATGGCCACGGGAACCGTGAGATGCATTGAAACCTTCAGCAGATATGAAGCTATTATAAACGCCGCCAGCGATATTACTGGCACAGCGATTTTATCCAAGTTTTCCATGATCCGCTTTTTCATTGGTATCGATAAATAGTATTACGGTTAGAAGAATATTTACAGTTGCTTCACTTAGCTATATTAACTTATGCTCTTCGTAAAATTTCCTGCTCTTCTTACGCTTATATTCCCTCAAGCTTTTCTGATATATTTCAATTAACTCATCAGTTGTTATCGGTTTTGGGTTCACCTGAAGCCTAGCATTTATGAAATCCGCCATTATATTTGCTAGCTCATAGCTTATACCCTTCATCTTAAGCCTACGGACAAGCTGGTAAGCTTCAGGAGTAAATATTTTCTTTAGAATTCTCTCGTCTTCATCATCCTCAGGATACAGCCACATTTCAAAAATTAAAACAATTTTTGAGAATTTATTTACTGTTTAAGGGCTATTCTTCTATTGAACCATGCTAGACTTAACTCTACTTCCTAAAGATTATCGTGCAAAGCTCAGGGAAGCAGAGAGGCGAATCCTAAAGGCGAAGTCGAATGGGAAAGACGTTATAGTTATACATCACGATGATGCAGATGGTCTATCTTCAGCGGCGATAACATCGGAAACGCTTAGGAGATTAAACGTTGAACATAGGCTTGTATGCATTGAAAAACTCTTAGATGAGATTATAGAGCATATTCATTCACAGGAGAATAGGCTTATAATCTACTGTGATATAGGCTCCCCTCACGCAGATGAAATTGCTCAAGTGGACAATGGCAAAAACGATGTCATTATTTTAGATCATCACGATCCTCAAGTAACAGAAGCTGAAAACGTGCTGGATTTAAACCTCGAACTCTTCAATTTCAAGGGAGAAACGGACTTTTCAGGAGCAACATGCTGCTACATATTCTCAAAGGCCATATCCCCTGAAAATATAGATTTATCCTATCTTGCAATAGTTGGAAGTCATGAGCTTCCGGGAGGATTTAGGGAATTTAATCTTGCAGCTCTCGAAGATGCTCTTGAAAATAACATTGTATCCGAGAAAAATGGAAGTTATTTGATTAAAAAGCTGAGGATAACGACGAAAAGGCTATTCTCCATACTTCAAGTTTTAGGCTCAGTGGGGTACTATAAAGGAGGCCCAGAGATGGGGGTAAAGGTGGCTTTAAATGGCTTAGATGATGAAGCCAAGAAAATGCATGATACTCTTGAAGCAATTAGAAAGCAAAGGAATCGCATGTTACTGTCAAGGCTATTCAGGGGGCAACTGAAAAAGCTAAGGTATGTTCAATGGTTTAATGCTGGAAACATCTATGAGGGTCTAGGAGTAAAAACCATAGGAACATTCTGCTCTTTCATATCATATATTAAAAGGCTAGTTGACGAAAACAAGTACATAGTAGGTTTCCAACCGCTCCCACCAAGGATTCCAGGATTAGATGTAAAGCTTAAGAAATCCTATTACAAGGTTTCTATGAGAGCTCCAGTGAAGCTTAGAGAGAAAATCGAGGAAGGTAAAATGCCAACTGTCATAGAAGTGCTTAAATACGCTGGTAGAGGGATAGGCACCGCCATCGATGGGCACGCCTTTGCCGCAAGCGGTATAATTGAAGCTGATAAAATAAGTCTCTTCATATTTAAGGTAGAGGAATATGTTGAAAAGTTCTTGGGTGGTCAATGATGAAGGAAAAGTTTTCAATAGAGATTGTTCAAATTGAAAAACCCGAAGATACTAATGTAATCATCGGAACCTCCCACTTTATAAAAAGCGTTGAGGACATATACGAGGCACTCGCCGACTCAGCTCCAACGATAAAGTTTGGAATGGCATTCTGCGAGGCTTCAGGGCCATGCCTTATACGGGCAGAGGGAAATGATGAAGAGCTTAAGAAATGCGCGATTGAAAACGCTAAAAAAGTAGCTGCAGGGCACTTCTTTATAATAGTCATGAAAGATGCATATCCAATAAATGTCATGAACAGGTTGAAAAATGTGCCTGAAGTATGCACAATATATGCTGCAACAGCAAATCCTCTACAAGTCATAGTGATCGAAACTGAACAGGGCAGAGGGGTATTAGGTGTAGTTGACGGCTACAAGAGCAAAGGAGTTGAAACCGAAGAGCATGTAAAGGAGAGGAAGGAGTTCCTACGGAAGATAGGCTATAAATTATGACTGGTGCAGTGAATGAAGGAGTTCATGGAACTGGACAACATTCATGCATTCGTAAAGGTAGCCAGGCTAGCGAACATCATCATAAAGTTCAAGAACTTCCTGTTTGCACAGCATTTTAGCTTTCTTTTTTACATTGACGTTTCAAAGCTAAGCGATTCTGAACGAATGATACTCTACAGAGCGGTAGGAGATAAAATAGTAGAGGTCAAGGATATACAAAAAGTGAGCACGCTAGTAGATTTCATATCCCAACAAGCTGGCCAATAAAATGCAAATCATAAAATTTCTCACGCGTTTTCTCCTAAATTATAGACTCCACACTCTTCTCTCATTTCTATCCCTTACATGCCTAATGATGGGCGTACTGATCTCAGTAAACGTCTACTATTATCCAAAAGTGATTCAAGCTTCCTACCAAAGCCCCTTAAAAGCCAATTGCACAAAGTTCATGTTTACAGACCTCGTTGTAGAAGGACGTAAGTTGGCAAATGAAATTGGAATTCCATATCAAAGCAACAGTGTGATATGTAGAGTTCATTTCGCATCAGTTAAGCTCGGAGGCACATATGACGCTGAAGCAGTGTTTACATCTGAGAATGATATCCCCATTAAGGAACATGGAATTCCCACTCCAAAGGCTGGCCACGTCATAGTATCTTCAAGTTTATCAGCAACATACGGCTTGAAGGCTGGCGACAATATTAGACTGAAGTTCGGCTCATATTCGATGAATCTAATCATCATAGGAGTAGTTGACGATTCTAAGTTCATGGAGATCCTAGACATAGATGGGAAACCCATTTTTAGCGAAGGTCGCCTATACATGCTTGGAAATTTGGTAGACGTATCTGATATGCTAGTAACGGTGAAGGGCTTCAAATATGAGGTAATTTTTCTAGGTGTCACTATAAACTATGACAGAGTAAAGCTTGCATTTGATAAATATCAACAAAATTTAACAGCTATCAAAGTTGCAGAGGATGGCATAGTTAAATCATACATGTACGCGGTTCTCCTAGGGTTGTCTGGTGTAGGTTTTCTATTGTTCGTCTCATTAATGACATTTCTGATAGCGACAAACAATAAGCTCTCTATGATACATTACATGTCAAGACCAATTTTCTCACTGCTGTCAGTTGGTGCATCTCCATCACATATTCATAGAGTATTTTATGTGCTTACAGTACTGGAGTCATTGCTTGCATCCATTCTAGCATTTATATTTTCAAATGTCTTGCTATTGTGTTTAGGGCTCGAGCCAAAGCTTAACATTCTATGGATTCCAGCACTCTTCTTACTGTCAGCGGCCTCGGTTTTTCCTTCATCTATAATCGCAATTAGAAAACTCGTAGATCAATTTACACCCTCCCTCAAAATGAAATGGAGTCAATTTGTAAAAGAAAAGATTATGATCGAGCTAAGCGGAGGAGTTTACAAGCATAAAGTACCAGTCAAAATTCCAGCTGAACTCATTGAAAAGCTTGTTCAAGACCTGTACATGGAGTTAAAGGCTAAAACTCTAATCCATGAGGAGGCAGGAGGCTTAGTAGGTGTAACTCTCTCCTCACTCAAAGTTAATGGAAGAAAAAAGTTCGTGATAAACTACACAAGCTACTATCCAGCAGCCATGGGCACCATTCCCCTTCCATACATCATATCCTTCTCACCAGTGAATGAAGAATATGAAATGCTAATTGAAGTAGAGATCCCAACCACGGTTCTTTCAAGATCGATTCTACCACAGGTAATTGAGGAGATAACCAGCATCCGAATGTTCATAGTTGAATGGTTCTCCGAGAAAGTTTGCAGAAGCATAAAGGTGGTTAGAAGTTAAATAATCCTAAAATGATATCTTATTTTAAGATATGCGGCCGTAGTCTAGCCTGGTAGGACGTCGGCCTTCCGAGCCGTTGACCCGGGTTCAAATCCCGGCGGCCGCACCAAGCACTATTTTTGTCTTCCTTGCCTAAATAAAATAGGTGAAAGCATGGTGAAGATTAGAACAACGGAGAGAGCTGACATAGGAATAATAGGTGGAACCGGCGTATATGACCCAGGGCTATTCGAGGACGTGATTGAAGTCAAGGTGTATACTCCATTTGGGGCTCCATCAGACAATGTGTTAATCGGAACATACAAAGGAATCAAGGTGGCGTTTATACCAAGACACGGCAGATCACACACTATTCCACCTCACAGGATAAACTATAGGGCAAACATATGGGCTCTCAAAGAGCTTGGAGTGAAGAGGATTCTGGCTCCATCAGCTGTTGGAAGCCTCAGGGAAGACTATAGGCCAGGAGACATTGTGATCCCGGATCAGTTCATAGATAGAACACAAGGTAGAAAGGCAACCTTCTACGAGGAAGGCGTTGTCTGCCATATATCAATGGCGGATCCATTCTGCCCAGAGCTGCGTGAGATACTGATCAACGAGGCTAAGAAACTTGGTTTTCCAGTTCATCCAACGGGAACCTACGTCTGCATTGAGGGCCCCAGGTTCTCAACGAGAAGTGAGTCAAAGCTTTTCAGATCATGGGGAGCTGACATAATAGGGATGACACTTTATCCAGAGGTGGTGCTTGCAAGAGAAGCTCAAATATGCTATGCAACGATTGCCACTATCACAGACTACGACGTGTGGGCTGATAAGCCAGTTACAGCAGAGGAAGTGATCAAAACTATGAAAGAGAACATTGAGAAAGTGAAGAAGTTGATCATGAACGTTATCCCTAAGATCCCCGAGGAAAGAAGTTGCGAATGCCATAAGGCAATATATGAAGCTCTGATGTAAGGAAAATGCAGTACCCTAAATCACTCAGGGTTTCAGCGGGAGAACTTAAGGTACTGGAAACCTTAAAGGAAATAGGTAAGCGTGTAATAGACATAGAGGAACTTGAGAGACAGTCTAATCTCAAAGAAGCACAGCTTTTACCACTATGTCTTTTACTACAAGACAAGGGAGTCCTAAAGGTAATCATAGAGCCTAAAAAGATCCTTAAACCCACGGAGGAGGGCCTTAAGTACCTTAAGGAAGGTTTTCCAGAAGAGCGTCTTCTATCCATTGTAAGTGATA
>DRAE01000039.1 GCA_011041895.1 Candidatus Bathyarchaeota archaeon | reverse complement strand
CTAATGGCTTGCTCTGCACCCCATATGGTGCTCATGCCCTCAACCTTTTTTATCTCTGGAGGCTCTTTTGACCTGTCATAGCTTGAAATTAGGAAGCCAAGTTTCTTACAGGCTTCGATAGCCTCCCTACTGTATCTCATGTTTAATGCAGCTCTGATTTCGGGGTTATACTTTGAAGCTACTAGAATGTACTTGGAGAGATGTCTTGAAGCTCCAAACTCTGGGCAGTCTACTGCTCTAACTCCTCTGCCTGTAAGCGTTATTCTACCCGGTATAGCAGCTACATCGTATATGGTTTCCGGGTATTTGATCGCCATTGCAATGTTCATTCTAACCTCTGGCATAGCACTTTCATCTAGGCTGGCTTTCTCAAGCTTTCTGACGGCGTCCATAATGCTTTTTATAACATGGTATCTGTCAGCTTCCCTGTATAGGTATGCCATTGGATTAACTGGTCCATGGCCTTTACCTATCTCTAAGCCATGCTGTATTGCTATGGTTATAAACTCCTTTGCCTTTGCAACTGCTTCCTTTATAGGCATACCCTTTGCAAGACATGCTGCAATGGCTGCTGAGAAACTGCATCCAGTTCCATGAGTTGTTTTCTTATCTATTTTCTTTGACGTGAACTCTGTGAACTCTCCATTGTGATATAGGATGTCAACTGTTTTCTCACCGGTTTCAACATGGCCTCCCTTCACAACCACTGCCTCTGGACCTAGCTTCGCTATTCTCTCAGCTGCCTTATACATGTCCTCTATGGTCTTGATCTTCATGCCAGCTATTACCTCAGCCTCCATGGCATTCGGTGTTACAACTGTGGCTTTTGGAATCAGCTTCCTTATCAGTGCATCTATTGCCTCCTCAAGGAGAAGTCTTGCACCGCTTTTAGCTATCATCACTGGATCAACTACGACTGGGAAGCCATGTTCTTCAACTTTCTCCGCTACAGTTTCTATTATTGGAATCGTATGTAACATACCAGTTTTAGCTGCGTCCACTCCAATATCCCTTACAATGGCATCTATCTGCTCAGCTATAACATTTGTTGGAATGTCATGTACAGCAGTTACCTCATATGTATTCTGAGCTGTCACAGCAGTCAGTGCAACCATTCCATGAACGCCAAGTGCAGCAAATGTTTTCAGGTCAGCTTGTATTCCAGCTCCTCCACCGGAATCTGATCCAGCTATTGTAAGAGCGGTTTTAACTTTCCTCAATTTTCCTCACCTTAGACAATAGATAGTGAACTACCATAGATAATAGGAATGATGGAATAGATGCTCCAAGCCAACTTACATAGAAGATTATTATGTAGTAGATGGCTACTCCAATGATCCATGATATTAGACCTATTGGATTTACTCCCTTGAAGCCCCAGTATCTTCCATGTTCAGCGTATAGTTGATCTATGTCATATTTTCTCTTGTTAACTAGGAAATAGTCTGCTGCAACTACTCCAAAGAGTGGACAGAAAACTGATCCAATCCACAGTAGGAACCATTCATACTGGACTATGTTTACTAGAGCTGCTATTGTGAAGCCTATAACTGTAACCGCTATTATAGTTTTCCATTGCTTAAGCTTTGGGACAATGTTCTGAGCTGAAACCGCTGCGGAGTATATGTCTGCAAACGCGTTATCGGTTTCATCTACGAGTATAAGTATTAGTGCAAGGCTTCCAAAAGTTATTGACAGAATTGATGAGAGAAGATCGCCCTCAACGGTTGCAAATATTGCAATTGCACCGAGGGAATAGAACCATATGTTCGCTATCAGATATCCTGTAAATGCTCCCTTGAACGATGATGAGGGAGATGATGCAAACCTATTGTAGTCTGCTATTAATGGCATCCATGAAATCGGCATTGCAACTACGAGATCTATGGCTAGCAGGAGATTAACATCCCATGAAAGAGCCATGCTAATCTTTGAAAAGTCAATGTGAGTTAGAAAATAGTATGTTATCCAGATAGTTGACCCGTATACAAGCCATATAGCAAATTTTTCAAGCCACTCCCTTACAACGGCTATAGGGCCTCCAAGGGCTAGCAGCATACACCATATTGCAAATACTGCAAGCCATAGATGGAAGCATGAGAAGCCAAGATACATTGATGAAAGTGCATTTGCGGCTTCACCCATTATCCTAAACTCGAATGCAGTCCATCCAACTAGTTGAATAATGTTTAGAATAGTTGGAATATATGAGCCTCTGACACCAAGTGCTGGCCTAACCAGAACCATTGTTGGAACAGAGAGGTCGGCTCCAATGACACCGGTCAATGCAAGGAAAAGACATCCAATGATGCTTCCAACCACTATAGCGAACAGTGCATTGCCAAGTGTCAGTGCGAAGCCTTCACTGGAAGTCAATAGGCTTCCAGCCAGCAGCACCAGCAGTCCAACGCTTAAACTAGACCATAGAACGAAAATATCAATAGCCCTTAAAAACTTGAACTTAGCTGGTACAGGTTCAATACCCCATTCCGGAGGCCTACGTATCTTCATTCAAATCAAACCTCCAAAGCTATAACTTAGCTATATAACCAAGTTATAAAATAAAAACTTATGTTCAACTTCAGTATAATCTTATTTGTATCAATAATTGTATTTGAGAATGTATACGGTGATGCAAACATGAGTGTAACTATAAGTGTAAGAGTGAAGAAAGAAGTTAAAGAGGAACTTGAGAAAGCTGGTATAAATGTATCAGAAATTGTGAGAAAGCATTTGGAAGAACTCGCGTGGAAAATTAAGGTAAAGCGTGAAATAGAAGAGCTTAGAAAGATTCTTGAGAAAGTTAAACCTTCTCCGAAAGGATTTGCAGTAAAAAGTGTGAGGGAGGATAGAGATGCTTATCATTGATTCTTCCGCCTTAGTTAAGTACATAGCAAAAGAAGAAGGGTGGAAAAATGTAGAAAAAATTCTTCTAGAGGGAGTATTTACTTTAGAGCTTGCACTTAAGGAGGCGGCAAATGCGTTATGGAAAAAGGTAGTTAAATTTCATGATTTGAGCAAGTCTGATGCAGCATCGATCCTAAAAAAGCTTAAGAATATTGTTAAGATAGCCCCACAAAATGATCTTTTATGCAGTGCGCTTGAGATAGCTATTGAGGATGGTATAACTGTTTATGACGCACTGTATATAGCTGCTGCGATCAAGTTTAAAGCCACACTAGTAACTGCTGATAGAAAACAAGCAGAAATAGCAGAAAAACGAAATGTTAAAGTCATTACAGTCTAAATTTTCGAGAGCATTATTATATGTACAAAGTTATGCCTTGCATAGAAAAGATAAGCCACAAACACCAACGCGAGCAACCACTACCATCTTACCGCTATGGCCTTCGAGTATAAATACCTCTTTGATTGAAATTACCCATTATAAAAATAATTTAACAAAAACACATACAAGTTCTCTCTTAGGATAGAATGTTCAGCTTTGTTTTTTCATCGTATTTTCTTTCGAGTATTGGTTGTTCTGTGGCTATTATCATGATCTCCATAGTGTATGATATTTCTGCCTTGAATAAGTGTCCTCCAATTATTTCACCGCTTTCTTTTCCAAGTGTTATATGACAGTGTACAAAGGGTTTATCCTTCAGCATTGAAATGTTTCCTATCAGGGAGGTTACTTCAAAGAACTCGTACAGTCGATTTCTCACATAGCGCTTTCCCGTGTAATATCCGATTTCAACATTTTTAACTGCTCCAATGCCGAAGATGAAACCAAACCTGATATCATTTTCAACAGCAATTTTCTCAAGTGTAGTGATTACTTCCTCTCCGGGATCGAGTCTGATGAAGAAAACGTTGAATTTAGACTTGCACTTTTCAACCCTCATCTTAATTAAAAGTATGCTTGAATGCTTAAATGCTCTTACTAGCTTAAGATTATCAACTTATCAACTGTGACTATAAACACCTTCCCATCAACTGAGAGAGCATGATAGACAAAATCACATGGAAAGACCCATAAAATTTCCCCCGTCTCCCTGTCTAAGCAAAAAACTCCTGTGAAACAAAATGTACGAACACTTACAAGAATCCCGTTACCATACAATGTTAGTGAAACATCCCTTAAGACAAAGGAGTTCACTGAACCAGATGGAGTAATCCTAGTATACCATTTAATGCCTCCATCTAAATAGTGAGCAACAACATAGGAGCCTAGAAAAATAGAATACATTATACCATCGTGGAGAACAAGAGCATATCTTAAATAGCCAATTGGAGGATTTGTGACATTAATTCTCTTAAAGGACATGTCGCTTACATTGCTAATATTAACTTTGTATAGGGCATCAATATAGGATACGTAAAGTATACCATCATTTACAAAGACATACATGGGGCAACTTGTTCCATGACTACAGACAATTCGGTAAGTTAATCTTTTAGGATCGTCGATGTATATTAGCTTCTGAAATGGAGGATAGTCATTAACTGAAACTATGAACCAAATTTTATCCATATAGACTACAGGAAGGGAAGTATACACTTGCAATGATTTCTCATGAAACGCATTTGATACCGTGATGCGAATTTTTCTGGTGTGAAGCTCACCTGTTGCCATATTTAACGAGAAAATTCGGAAGTCTATAAAGGATTCCGCTGCTGGAAGCCATCCGTGAGGTATAGCGACAACGTAGCCTTCTAGTGGGACAATTCTGAATATAATATCCGATCGAAAAGACTGATTAAAACGATCAAATATAATCTCCTCAAATATAAGGCGTGACCAAATTAGAGACCCGTTTAGAGAAAGCCTTGATACAAAGTGATATCTGAAGATGCAAGTGGCATTATCCATCACCTTAGAAGCTGAGAGAACATAAAGAGAATCATTGTAAAGGAACAAGTCATAACCATAAATACAGCTATTTAGCATTTGGACATGGTCATACCCACATATGAAGCATTCAGAAAATGTACATTCTAATATGTCGTACATAAATAACTTGGGGCCTAACACAAAAAACAATTTATGGCCATGGCATATAGGGTGAACATGTATATCTGTTTTACCTAGCACAATAAAAGGATTATCACCTGAGACAAAAAGATCCCTGGAAATGTTCAACGAGAAAGATGAAATATCAGATAATGAATTTGGAACCAAAGAAGCAGATATGCCAGATCTCAGAAAATCACCTTGAAAACACGCCCATATATCATGGGTGATATCAAAGTTATAAAATAGATTTGAAACATATGGAAGAAAGACAACCATTATAATCGGCACGACAATCTTATGAGGACGTAATCGAGAACTCATATGAGACCCCCTTAGACGATAAAGGTGACGCGAAAGGAAAAGATAATATATCTCACACTCTTCATCACTATAATAGTATGTGTGCATTTAACATAAATGTGTTTAGGATAACACTAAGTTTGTGTATTATATTGATTATTACTAATCAACTGTTTGTTTCAGTATATTATGAATATAGTTCAAATAAAATGGCAACAATATCAGAAAGATACAGGGATGATTGGTCCCTTAAGAGAATGCTTGAATGGAGTAGTTATATGGGCGATTACGGGCATTCTAGGTTTATTCATTCAATGCATAACTTTAGCTCCCTAGTTAATTGTTCAAGATATCATTTGCCAAAACTCAATTGGAAGTATATAAAGATTCTATGCGGTGTCGATGATCAAGTTGTTTTTTCTAAGGATTTTATGGCGTTTCCAATAGCGTGTGGTGGGATAGTGATAGTTGACCTTGACACTATGGAAAGTTACATTGGAGCATACCCTCTTTTCCTTCCATGGGTCACTATAATGACTGTTCCAAAGTGTCTCGCAATCATTAATGATACTTTTCTAGTTGCTAGCTTGGATACTCTTGTAGAGTATTCTACTGTTATTGGCCTTGTTGACATGAGAAATCCTACATGGCATGGAAGCAATATTCTACAATTCATATGGAGTAGAATTTTGAACTGTAAGGGAGCACCTGTTTTCTCAGTATATGACAAATACATTATAATGGCTTTGTCTAATGGCAGTATTGTATGCCTTGACTGGTGGTTTGGTGATATAATTTGGTCACGGAATTTATATAATGCGTGTTTCTCAGGTGTCAGCTGTTGGGGTGAGTTAGCATTTGTAGCTTGCATCCTAGATGGAGTTTACTGCTTGAATATTTCCTCAGGGGATGTTGTTTGGAGACTTCCTTTAAGAGAATACTTTTACAGTGTCCCTATAGTTATTGACGGGGTATTATATGTGGGAGGGGGACATAGAGTCTATTGCATTGATGCATTAAGTGGGAAGCTTGTGTGGTCCAGTGATTTTCTTAAGGGATATGTGATTAATATGGCCTGGCATTATTCTGGAATATTTGTATTGACTGATAACCGTACGCTTTATAAACTGGATGCTGAAAATGGAAGCATTATCTGGTTCATCAACGATGATAGGCTAGAAGACTATATTCAAGTTAGTGATTACATTGTAAACTGTGAGAAACTTCTTGTCGATCCATGGACAGGGAAGATATATGACATGCCTGAGGGATGGAAGTATGTTAAGCTTATCTCAAGTGATTTGATCTATGTTATAACCAATGATGGAAAGCTGAAATTAATGGAACCAAGTATACAGTTTTATGTCATAGAATCTATGCCAGACGAGGTTGAGATTTACGTGAATGAAAGTTTGACCGTACAGATTCTTGTTGATGTCAATAGATACTTTGAATACAGTATCCTTATTGAAAGTGTGTATAATGAGAGTGTAATTGCATGTAATGTTTCAGACAAGTTAATAATCGAGGACAAGTTGATTAACTTCACTATTAGAGGACTACATGAGGGAAAAACTGACCTAATAATCAAATTCAAATGCCCATGCA
This sequence comes from Candidatus Bathyarchaeota archaeon, assembly GCA_011041895.1. Taxonomy (GTDB): domain Archaea; phylum Thermoproteota; class DRAE01; order DRAE01; family DRAE01; genus DRAE01. Next base: position 375 of record DRAE01000039.1, on the reverse strand, counting down.
TGACCGTTATGAAAGCGATTAAGGTAACGGTTAAAGCAGTTGAAAACGTTAAACCTCCTCCGTCGCAAGAGGGAGGCTACAATATAGTTCCCTATATGGTCGTGATTACACTCATAGCTGCATGTGCAATATATGCTTTCATGAGAGCTTGTGGAAAAAGGTAAACTTTTTTCTCGTTTCTGTTCATTTAGATTAGCTATGGTTTCGAGAAGTGATGCGTTGAAGCTTGTTAGAGAGCATGTTGGTGATGAACGTCTTGTTAAGCATATGATTGCTGTTGGAGCTATTATGCGTGGCTTGGCTGAGTATTTTGGCGAGGATGCTGATGTCTGGGAGGTTGTCGGTATTCTACATGACATTGACTATGAGTATACT
>DRAE01000083.1 GCA_011041895.1 Candidatus Bathyarchaeota archaeon | reverse complement strand
TTTTCCGGTTTTGATTTCATAATTGCTTGGAACAATCTCCTTTATTTTCACCTTTGAAATTCTATCTATTCTCTCAGATATCTTATGAGCCGGAACTGGAACACAAAGAAGCTGAACAGCAATGGCACGCTTATCCTTTAAACCAGCATATCTTATCATATTTCTGGGAATTGAAAGTTTATCGGCTATTTTCATTATCATTATGAGAGTATCAATGTTAATTTTCTCAACAAGAATCAAGGTATATTTACCATTTTCATCTTTGAATTTTGACAGAAGATTCTTCCCATCTCTAGCCAGTATTGTTCCATCCTCTAAGATTTCCTCTATCACAAAATCTTTTGGAGACGCCTTGATTCTTCCACCTATTCCGTCACTATCTGAAACATATACTTCAATGCCTATTCTACGTTCTTCTTCTGGGGCGTCAAACCGCATCTTAATCAAATATCTTATTAACTACACTAAGATTGAAATGTAAGGGAATACCATCAACAGACATGCCCTTTCTCATCAATATACCATCAACCATCCCACACCTCGACGCCCTCATTAACAACTTAACTTCATCATACGAGCTATGGATGTAACATTGTTTAATACCTGCCATGTCCACAATTGCACGTGAAAGAATATATGCTGCCCAGTTAGATACTGGAGCCCATAACATGTAATTCGCGCATGTATTAGAGAAGCAATCTTCAGGTAAAAGCCTTGGATAGAAATTTAAGAGCTGAGACATGCCAATCTCGTTTCCACGATCTCCAATGCTTACTGTTATAATTCCCTGATCTCTTGCATTTTCTAGAATATCTTCCAAGGGGGTAACTAGTCTTGATATATCATTTCCTCTAGTATTTCTAAAAACTCCGTCCGAAGATGCTCCAGGATACTCTATGAAAAACATGAAGTCATAGTTGACAAGTCGCTGAATAATATGATCTTTTGAATGAATTAAGCAAATGCTATTTTCAAAAAAACATTTGAAACATTCAGCAAATCTATTCATACAGAATAGATCGATTGAAACATTAGGAGAAACAGCTTTCATAGCTTTTACTAGAACTAGAGAGCCAAGAGGCCCATCATTTTCCACATTAACTCCAGATTCACATGATATTGGGAACCCCGTGACTATTAAAACCTTAGTGATATTGCGATATATGGCAGCATTAAGAATCTCAATTGATAACTTTCTATAGTTTGCTACGTCCTTAGAGTGTATGTAAGATCTCAAAAGGGAATTAACATCCTTGATCGGAAAAGTGCAGTCCTTGAAAATATTATAATAGGATATCAACTTTTCAATACCTCAATTCTTATATGCTCACCGGTCACTTTCTTTACGATCTCCTTTATCTCATCCAGTGAAAGTTTGCTCCTTTTCTCAGTAACTGGTGAGACAACCACTTTTCTTTCAACACTTCCATCTGGAAGCCAAATCTGACTTATTCTAATGATGTTATTTGGAGATATCAGTTGCTCTAAAACCCTAACGAGATCAGAATCTTTCTCTATTATGAGAAGCCTCCTACATTTTAGCACTTTACATATTTTGTCAGCAATTGCTCCATGTATTCCAATAAACTTTCTGGCATCGCCTTTTCCAACGATAAGTATAACCTTACCATCCAGATTTATGGCATCATACAAGGTCGCTGTTGAAAGTGCCTTAATCTTCTTTTCAAGGTCAGTCAACTTTTTAGCAACCTCTATGTAAAACTCACTCAACTCTCCCTTCATTAACCTCTCTCTACATTTTGCACATAGTAATCCTGTTTTAAGGCAGAAATCACAGATGGTCGTTCTCATGAACGTTCTAATTAAAGTATTAGTACATGCTTATAAATGCTAAATTACCTGCAACAGCCCTGAAAAACTTGCTCTTTTGCTTTCTACATATTTTGAGGTTATAAGCAGCAAATGAATAAGTGAAAGTAACGACTATAATTTTACGGCTATTGCACCTTCCTTCTCAGCTATTTGTAGTGATATCTTCTTCTCATACTCTCTAAGCATCTTAACTAACGGATGTTCTAGATTTATCTTGTACAATTTTGCCCTACCTATTTTTCTAGATATCTTAACTATCCCATACTTCTCTAAATCTGGAAAGTATTTATAGAATGTCTGCTTACTCATACCTAAAGCCTCAATAACTTCCTTTTTGGTAAAATCAAATAGCGGATTATCTAAGAAAAAATCTATAATCCTAAGCTTAGGGGAATCGCCTAAAGTCTTTATCAAAATCGATTCATACTCTTTCTTCGCATATAATTCTTCAGGCATCTTTCTCACCCGGATAAGTACTTATCCATATTTAACTACGAGAATAAAGTATTTAAATGTTACCTTCTAAAGGTATTATAAGTGAACCTAATGATTTACAGCGATGAGAAGATTAAGGCAGATATAATGAATAGACTTATGAGGAAAGGTTGTTGGGGGGCTAGGTATCTACCTGTAGACAGCTTAGTGCATTGGCTTTCTAAGAAGGTTAAAAGGGATGGGGAAAGAATTAAGAGAATAATTAAAGATCTTGTAAAGAAGGGATATTTGCTAGTTCATAAAGGAGGAAGAACCATATCACTTAATCCAGCATTAAATAGACAGATAATTGAATATATAGAAAAAATAATTGAAGAAAAATAGGAAATTACGGATTTAATTTCTTTCAACTAAAAATACATTATTAATTTCTTAACAACTCAAGGGTGTTTCCTAAAGGCACGGCTGATAAGGATATCTTGGTTAGCTTATGGTATTTTGGCAGTGTTTCGCCTGCGAGAGAGCGGGAGGATCTATTTAACTACAGGGATAAGCAAACGACTCTAGATAAGTATCCGGTAGAGCTTATAAAGCATATCAGAAACTCGAAGAGATACTGAAGGTGCAGAAATAAACTCTAGCAGTAATGATCGACTTAGCAGCTAGGTTATCGAGCCATCGCTTTAACGCTTATCCTCAAGTAGAATAGGGAGATATGTTTGATATAAGGTATTCGATTGAAAATCTTAGCGGGCCCGGCGGGATTTGAACCCGCGACCCCCGGGTTAAAAGCCCGGTGCTCTACCTAGCTGAGCTACGGGCCCTTAGCCAGCTAGGTATTTCTCGAGATAATAAAGATTGAATGAATTTAAAAATTTAGGATTCTACATAACTATTTAATAATCCAAGATTTGGTTAAAGTTAAGAAAACGATTAAGAGAATGTGATGAAAATGAGCGAGGAAAAACTTGAGCTGCATAGATGTATATCATGCAAGAGGACTATAGCTCCATTTGAGAAGGGAGTATGTTTCCCATGTCCTGTATGCGGGGAGTATATTATCTGGAGATGTAAGAAATGCAGAAGTAGAATGGCTAGTTATAGATGTCCAAACTGTGGATTCGAAGGACCTTAGTGAAAACTATTATTTTATAGTTCCTCTGGGTAGTGAATATTAGTAGGTTGTGATGATATGGACGTAAAAAAAGGTAAGAAGAATGAGGTCATATTGCAGGTTAAGGAGGCACTTCCAAGAGACAGACAAAGGGTACGCCCTATAGTTAGAGTAAGCAGAAATGTTATGAGGACATTGGGGGTTAGCGAGGGAGACTATATAGAAATTGAGGGAGAAAAAGCAACTGTTGCCATGGTACTTCCAGATTACGAAGATACAGATGATCAAAGTATAAGAATGTCAAGCTTGGTCAGAAAAAATGCTGGAGTCGCGCTCGGAGATTATGTAACTGTTAGACCAGCAACAGTTAAGAGAGCTAGAAAAATAGTTTTGGCTCCAGTAGCGGTTTCAATTCAGGTAGATGACCTCTTCAAGAGTTATGTTAAGAGGAAAATTGTAGGGCAGCCTCTGACTAGAGACGATAGAATATACATCCCTGTTTTTAGTGGAACTATCATGTTTAGAGTTGTAAGAACTATACCTAGGGGAGCAGTAGTTCCAGACGATGACACAAGCGTTGAAATCCTGCCACAGCCTGTAACGGAGCTTGCCATCCCTCCAGTAACTTATGATGATATAGGAGATCTAAAAGAGGCTAAGCAGAAGATAAGGGAGATGGTAGAGCTTCCAATGCGACATCCCGAGGTGTTTAAGAGACTTGGAATAGAACCACCCAAGGGAATTCTGCTTTATGGACCTCCTGGATGTGGAAAAACGCTCCTAGCGAAAGCCGTTGCAAATGAAACCGATGCCTACTTTATATCAATATCTGGTCCTGAAATCATGAGTAAATTTTATGGGGAAAGTGAAAGAAGATTAAGAGAGGTATTCCAAAAGGCACAACAGAATGCTCCAGCGATAATATTCATAGATGAAATAGATGCTATCGCTCCAAAGAGAGGAGAAGTTGTGGGAGAAGTTGAGAGGAGAGTTGTTGCACAGTTACTTGCTCTAATGGATGGACTCACACCACGTGGAAATGTCATAGTTATAGGAGCAACAAACAGGATAAACGACCTTGATCCAGCCTTAAGGAGACCTGGAAGATTTGATAGAGAGATAGAAATCGGTGTACCCGATAAGAAAGGGCGATTGGAGATACTTCAAGTTCATACGCGTGGAATGCCGTTAAAGGATGTTGACCTTGAGGAGATAGCTGCGATAACGCATGGATATACTGGAGCAGACTTAGCTGCATTATGCAGAGAAGCGGCTATGATTGCACTCAGAAGATATATGCCAGAGATAAATCTCAGAGAGGATAGAGTGCCTCCAGAGGTCTTAGAGAAAATGGTTGTCACTAAAGAGGATTTCATGAAAGCCTTTAAGGAAGTGGTTCCAACAGCTATGAGAGAAGTTTACATAGAAACACCTAATGTAAGATGGGATGATATTGGAGGATTAGAGGACGTTAAACAGGAACTCAGAGAATGCGTGGAATGGCCACTGAAGCATCCAGAAGCATTCGAAAGAATGGGTATAAAACCTCCGAAGGGAGTATTACTCTTCGGGCCTCCTGGATGTGGAAAAACGCTCCTAGCGAAAGCCGTCGCAACTGAAAGTGAAGCAAACTTCATAAGTGTAAAGGGTCCAGAGCTTTTAAGTAAATGGGTTGGAGAAAGTGAGAGAGGGATAAGAGAGGTCTTTAGAAGGGCTAGAACGGTGTCTCCTGCCATAATATTCTTTGATGAAATAGATGCATTAGCCCCGAGAAGGGATCTGATATATGGAGATGCTGGTGTAACTCAGAGAGTAGTTAGCCAACTACTAACTGAGATGGATGGACTCATTGTCCTTAAGGATGTAGTCGTAATCGGTGCAACGAATAGGCCAGACATGCTTGACCCTGCACTCCTTAGACCAGGTAGATTTGACAGATTGATATATGTTCCACCACCAGATGAGGATACAAGATATAAGATTCTAAAAATATACACCAAGAATATGCCCCTTGCAGATGATGTGAACCTAAGAGAGATTGCTAAGAAAACACAGTATTACTCTGGAGCGGATATTGAGGCATTATGCAGGGAAGCTGCTATGATGGCTCTTAGGAGAGATATTAATGCGGAGAATGTTAAAATGGAAGACTTTGAAAGAGCTCTAGAGAAAGTAGGAGCATCATTGAATGAGAGAATAGTTAAGGCTTATGAGGAGATGGCTAAGAAGCTAAGGGAAAGAAGTGGATATACTAGAGAGCATAGAGGAGCTGTGATATAAAGTGAAGGTCCTTCAAGATGAAATATACAGTATTCTATTGAAAAGAAAAGAAGTTACATTGGATAAGATAAAAGAGGAGTTGAAAAAGAGAGTTGGAAACTTTTCAAATGATGACTTAATAAAGGCACTAATGGTGCTTGAACTTCTTGGGACAATAAGGGTATATCAAAGTGGAAAAGAGGGTAAACTCATCGAGCTAGCCGAATAACCACGCATCCAAACCTTTCACAGCGAAGAATTTATCATAAGCTTTTTCCATTCTGCTAATAGCCTTTTCTACGCGTTCTCTAGAGAAGTCATGCTCGTCGCATAAAAACTCGATTATCTTCTCGCGGTTGGGGCGTTTCCATTCAAGCTTATACTCCTTGTTCACATCAGGAGATTCAAAAAGCTTAAAAACTTCCTTAATTATTTCAGGTGATTCTTTAAAACGAGTATACTTAAACAGATCATCTATATCATCCACTTTTTTAACTATGCCAAGTGCCGTTTTTGGACCTATACCTTTAACACCTTCGTTAAAATCTGTTCCAACTAGCAGACCTATCATTATCAGCTTTCGCCTATCAATTCCTAGACTTGATAGTACTTTGTCAAGTTCGATTATTTCAGGCATTATCTTTATGTACTCGTCTCTTCCCGGCAGCTTTCGTCTGCCTGAAATAGTTAGATTTCTAACTAATCGGGGGCTGCCGAAGAGAAGTGAATCGTAATCTTGGCTGGCTGTAGCCCACACGTCGCCTTTTGCAGCCATGTATGCAGCTTGGGCTTCTCCATCATGCTTAGCGTCAACATAGGGGATACCCATGTATGTTAGGAGCTTTTTCGCTTCGTCAATCATTTCAGGAGTTAAGTGAAGAGCTGCCTGAGCATATTTTCTAGCCTCCTTTAGATCCCCTCTCTGCAGTGCAAGCTTCCACCTTCTATACGCTTCCTCTCTCAGCCTTTCCCGTTCCTCTATAGTTTTCTGCTTTAATGGTACAGGTGGTCCATCGAACACATATACAGGCTTTATACCAACTTCAACTAGGTTAACCGTCCTATAGAACAACCCACTTAAATGGGATGTTATGTTACCTCTTCTGTCGATAAGTGGGGTTCCGTCTCTTTGCCTTATTATCGCCAGAAACTGGTACAAGGCATTCATTGCATCAATTGCTATCGAACGCCTGCATAAACTCTCCAACTCAACTTCTTTAGCAACCGTTATTAGATCCCTTATATTTACACCCATCCCTTCCACCCGAACTTACCTACTAAGGGGACGAATGCTACAGGACCATAATTTTTAACTGTGAACTTACTTTTCTCTGTTTTCCTTACAACCAGCAAGTCTTGTGAAAAACTTGGGGCTCCAACGGGAAGCACCATTATACCGCCAACTTTAAGCTGCTCTATTAAGGGTTTAGGTATGGATGGAGCAGCTGCTGTTACAAGTATTCTATCGTAGGGGGCTTTATCGGGATAACCTTGTGAACCATCTCCATGTATAACCGTTACAACCTTGTCATATCCGGTTCTCTTCAAGTTTTCACGGGCAAATTTCACCAGCGATTCAATTATCTCAATTGTATAGACGTGGCCACCAGGGGAAACAAGTTCTGCACATACAGCAGCATGATAGCCTGAACCAGCCCCTACTTCGAGGACAATATGCCCAGG
>DRAE01000073.1 GCA_011041895.1 Candidatus Bathyarchaeota archaeon | reverse complement strand
TCTTTTGGAGGATCCTTTATGAAGAGGCTGTCTGTGTCACCATATATCACATTTAGACCCAGTTCATTTGCTTTTTTCACGGCAGCAAGTATAGCATGTCTCCCAACGGATGTAATCGATTCAGCTGCTGCTGGACAATAAAATGCAAAGTTTTCATTTCCCATTACACCATAGCTGGCATTTACAAAAACTTTTAATGCATTCTGGATCACATTAGCAAACTCTCTTTCCTCATGGCTAATACTTTCGTCTTTTGCCATCTTCTTGAAAAAGTGTACTCTTAGATCCCTCAGAACACCCACTATAAGAGATATCACGCCACGCTTAACGGTGCAAACCCAATGAGACACTCCTGGAAGTACATTCCTTTTGCATTTTTCATGTGGGCATCTTATGGTTTCATATGATATATTACGAGTTTTTATGATGGATGGATATAGACTAGCAAAGTCCACCACCACAACATTAAAATGAACACCGGGCTTAGGAGCGATCACAATTGCACCTTGAAACTTACCTTTAACCTTAGCTTTGGTAGAGGTTTCAGCTCCTTTAAGCCTCATTATATCCTCTCTATTAGGTATTAGATACCCTCTCTTGCGATGTTCAAAGTACAGCATATTTCTAATCCACTTGGATATGCTAGACCTTGTTAGGTCTTCAATTGATATCTTGCTTATACGCATGAGAAGTATGATCAGTTGAAGTGTTATCCTATTATTAAACAAGAGAAGCTCACACGTTATCTCTGCATCATTTAAACAGTACTCGGCAAGTTCTTCAATGCTGAGCTTCGAAATCTCCTTCTCCAATGTTATTTTTCCCTTTCCAAGTAGAGCTTTACCTATGCTGTCGAGATCAACCTCAGTATACTTTCCTGAAAAAGCGTATACTCTAACTGACTGTATTTGGAAAAACTTGTATAGGTCGATGTGTACACCATTCCTTATAAACGCTTCATCCTTGGTCAACCTTATGGGTATGCTTTCCTTTCTGAACCCATAGTGCTTAACCGCTCTATTCCATATATATCGCAAATCAAAATTGTCCCCATTAAACGTTACCAAGATAGGTGTCTCTTTAATCTTTTCGAATATCCTTGAAAGAAGTTGCCTCTCATTAGAGAAAACTTCTACCTTGACCCCCTTTTCCTCAAGTTTTCTCGCTTTATGTAAGTCGTCTTTCTCTCTTGCTAAGAGTAGAATTTCCTTCTCACCCTTGCTACTTACAAATGCGCATGCAATTATCTCGTGTTCAGCTTTTACTGGATCGGGAATATAATCTGGACGAGGTGATAGAACCTCAATGTCTAAGGCTACAAAATATAGCTCTGGTATAGGTTGAAAAAGTAAGGATATCAACTCCATCATAAGTTCTTTCTCTTCTTTACTCGTCTTCTTTAAAAGCTTCTCATGTATAAAATCAACAATCTCCTTCGAAAGCCTCTTTTTAGAGAGAATTAAGTTGCCATTTTCATCTATCTTGTACCAGCATCCTGGAACAAGTCCTCTATCAAAAATGTAACAGTCATGATACCTGATCTTGGCTTCCCAAACTCTTGGAAGAAAATTCCTAATAGAGAACTTTCTACCACCAATTGAGTGAGGGGTTCTGCCAATAATCTTAGTTAACTCAACATTTTCAAACTTCAATGGGTCATACTTCACTACTCTCTCAAATCCATCTATATGATCCTCGGGTATACCCCTTATACTTAAAACATTTGATGGCTCGAGATCGGTTAAACAGTATGGTTTATGACCAGTATTATCATACCAAAACTTTATAACGTGTTTTTTTACATCGTATAATTTGGCATATGCACAGTTTTTTTCACCGTCATAATCTACTCCAAGCAATAGATATTCTTCAGGTTCCCGTATGAAAGCGTCTAGTGTTTGTTCTCTATACTGTTCTTCCATTCTACTACTAATTTTCAACTTCCAATCTTATTTATTCTCAGTTTCACGAATGTTATTTTACATTCTCACGTATAAACTCTGCTATGAGCTCAACTCCTTTGACGATTCTCTCGTTTGTCTCGGATACAAAAGTTAATCTGACATGATTTCTTCCATTCTCTCCAAAATACTTGCCCGGTATAACGACTACACTCTTCTTCTCTAGAAGTTTGTTAGCAAATTCCTCGTCATCCATTCCCAGCTGCTTCAAGTAGTTAGAAATATCAACAAAGAAATAGAAGGCACCGGCTGGCCAGTTTATTGTTGCATCTGGAAGATTCTCTTCAAGAGCTTTTCCCATAACATTCCTTCTTTCCATGTACGTTGGAACAACTACCTCCTTTATGTATCTCTCCTTGAGTTCTCCTTCAAGGAACTTTTTAACTACCATTTGGCTGAAAGTATTTGGACACAGTGTCAAATACTGTTTTATCCTCTCCATACATTCTATTGCTTCCTCAGGACCATACACATAGCCTAACCTGAGGCCTGGTAGAGATGCACTTTTAGAAAATGTACATACTGTTATAGTTCGCTCATAGGCGTTCTCTAGCGCTGAGATCCAAACATGCTTTCCTTCGTAAATTATGTGTTTATATGTGTCGTCGGCTATAATCCAGAAATCGTGGTCACAGGCTAAATCCACTATTCCCTTAGCTATATCCTCCCTTATGACTCTTCCAGTGGGATTATCTGGTGACAGTATCATGATGGCCTTTGTTTTGTCACTTATTTTTTCATTTAATAAGTCAAGGGATGGCTGAAAATCCTCACCTATATAGACAGGTAGCCTAACTATTTTTCCTCCCAGAAGCTTAATTGGTTCAGAGTATCCCAAATATGTTGGATCCATTAGAATCACTTCATCTCCCTTGTCGAGGACAGCACTCAGAGCTACATAGATCCCTTCTGTTGCACCCTCGGTAACTATCACTTGATCAGGATTGTAATCTATACCCCCATATTTCTTTAAGTCAGCGCATATCGTCTCTCTGAGCTCAAGTATTCCTTTAGTTGCACCATATGCAAATGGCCTCGTAACGTCGTGATCCTTAAGTATCTTAATAGCTTCCTCAACGAGCTCCTTGGGAGGCTCTAAGCTAGGTGCTCCTCCACCAAATGATATTATATCTTTTCTCCTACGAGCTTCGGCTAACAAAGCAGCTATTCTTCGTATCGGAGACGCAACCACCAAATCGCTTCTATATGAAATCTTAGGCACAGGGTCCCCTCCTATTTCGTTCATGTTGGGTTATTCTATCCTATATCCCGCGTGTATTAAAGATATCTAACGGCTACTGTAGGCTGGCACAATAAATTAGAAGCTATGGATATATTATTTAGTGATCAAGAATGCTATACGCTGTGTTATGTGATTTCTATGAAAAAATTGAGAGAACTACGAGCAGAACCCTGATGACGGAATACCTTGTTGAACTCTTTAAGTCTACTCCCCCCAATTTGATTGACAAAGTGATATATCTAACACAGGGAAAATTACATCCAGATTACCTAGGGTTGCCCGAGCTTGGCGTAGCTGAAAAACTAGCCATAAAGGCTATAAGTCGTGCATACGGGTTCTCTGAGGGCGAAATAGATGCTAAGTTAAAAGAGTTGGGGGATCTAGGCTTAGCTGCAGAGTTCTATTGTAGTAGAAAAAGGCAGGTTTCATTGTTTCCTCATCCATTAACCGTTGAAAGAGTTTATAAAGATCTTGACAGAATAGCTAGAGCAAGCGGCGAGGGATCTCAGCAGCTTAAACTTTCAATACTTGCAGGCCTATTAGTGGATGCTACACCAAAAGAGGCCAGATATCTCATAAGAACTGTACTTGGGGCCTTAAGACTTGGAATAGCTGACATGACTATCCTCGATGCATTAGCCATAACGTATGCTAAAAGCAAAGAGGCTCGATCAAAGGTCGAGTATGCATACAATATAACGTCAGATTTAGGATATATTGCTAGAATCCTGGCAACAGAGGGTCTTGAAGGCTTAAAGAAGGTCAAAGTTGAAGTTGGAAGACCAATAAGAGTTATGCTGGCTGAAAGACTGTCATCACCCACCGAAATTCTGAATAAGATAGGGGGCAAAGGTGCTGCAGAGTACAAGTACGATGGCGAAAGAGTCCAAGCCCATAAGAGAGGAGATGAAATCGTACTTTTCAGTAGAAGATTAGAGAACATCACAGCTCAATACCCTGATGTATGCCAGTACCTTAGAGAAGGGCTTCTAGCGGAAGAAGCCATAGTTGAGGGGGAAGTAGTAGCTGTGAACGTGGACACAGGTGAGATGCTTCCATTCCAAGAGTTAATGCATAGAAGAAGAAAATACGATATAGAGAAAGTGATGAAGGAGCTTCCAGTAACATTGTTCCTGTTTGACATACTCTATGTAAACGGGGAGTCTCTGCTTATGAAGCCATACCTAGAGAGACGCAACATGCTCAAAAAATATGTCCGAGAAAGTGAGCATCTAAAGATAGCTGAGGCAAAGATCATAGATGATCCAAAGGAGCTTGAAAAGTTCTTTGAAGAAGCTGTCGAGAAGGGATGCGAAGGACTGGTTGTGAAGTCAATTGCACCAAATTCAATATACCGGGCTGGAGCAAGAGAATGGTTATGGATAAAGTACAAGCGAGACTATAAGTCTGAAATGGTGGACACAGTTGACCTAGTGGTTGTTGGAGCATATGCTGGAAAAGGCAGGAGAGCTGGAACATACGGTGCTCTACTGATGGCCGCATATGACGATAAGGAAGATGTCTTCAAGACAGTGTGTAAAGTTGGAACTGGATTCACGGATGCTGAATTGGCAAGTTTACCAGACAAGCTTGCTCCCTACAAGATAGATCACAAGCATCCGAGAGTAGTCGCTATGAAGGAAATCGCTCCAGACTATTGGTTCACACCAGCACTTGTAGCCGAGATACTTGGAGCAGAAATAACGTTATCCCCCGTGCATACATGTGGATGGGGAGAGATAAAACCAGATGCCGGGCTTGCCATAAGATTCCCAAGATTCATACGATGGAGAGATGACAAGTCGCCTGAACAGGCAACAACTGAAAAAGAGCTAATAGAGATGTATAGATCACAGCTAAAGAAGATATCGTAAATTGAAGCTAGGCTTCAGGTTTTCAGAAGAGCTTAACACTGGAATCGAAAATGCGATTAAGCTAGCTCATAGGCTTGAGCTAGATATACTTGAATTAACGGAGGATGCCCAATTAAAGAAAATTCTCGAGACGAAGGGCACGCATAGATTAAGAAAAGCCTTTGAAGAGCATTCCATTATAGTGCATCTTCACGCCCCGATACTAAGCTTCCCAGTAGTATCCCCTATTCTCGCCGAGAGGATGCTGTCAACTTACATTAACTCGATAGAGTTAGCATATGAAATTGGTTGTGATCTGCTAGTTATACATGCTCCACAGGGAGAGCACTCCATTGTAATAAACATTATAAGTGAACTATCATCTCGTTGCAGAGAGTTAGGTGTGACACTAACTCTAGAAAATGGATGGAATATAGGACCATTACTTAGACTGGCATCCCGCTACGGATCTAAGCTTTTCTGGGTGACATTTGATGTAGGACACGCTAATTTAAGTGGTGACCCCTACTCCTATCTGATAAAGCTTTTCAGGTACATTAGGAATATTCATATACACGACAATGATGGATCACGTGATTTACATCTTCCACTTGGAGCAGGGACAATTGACTTCTCTAGGATACTGGGATTTCTTGCTAATAGAGAATACAAATACGCGCTCGTTATAGAAAATAAAAGTGTTAGTGACGTTATTTCATCCGTGATATTCATTAAAAACGTGATAGGGGAGTAGCCAGTGGGTAAAGTGAAAAAGGGTGTAAAGTGCTCAATTGAGGGATGCGAGGAAAAGGCCGTAAGGTCACTATCAACGGAGATGTATCTTAAAGCTTTCCCAAACGCTAAGCTTGCAAAGGGAGGAAGAATCTATTTGTGCAGGAAACACTATAAAGAGTTTAAGCGTGAATGGAGGAAAATCAAAAAGTATGAACAGCCTTGGAGACTGACGTGATGGCGGGAACTATCATAAGGCCTAAATCAGTATATCTCTGTAGCGGTTTTGGACAAGGATTGTCTAAACTAGAGGCCTTAGACAACGCCCTCTTGGAGGCTGGAATAGGCGATTTAAGCCTGATCACTGTAACAAGCATATTGCCCCCTAAATTCAAGGTAGTTCAAGAAATGCCGGCAAACATTCGTGGATGTACCGTTCCATGCATAATTTCAAAGGCTTTCGGCGTTAAGGGAGACACTATTTCAGCTGCTATGGTTATCGCGAGAACATACAGAGAAGATGGCTCAGAGGATATAGGGCTTGTAGCTGAGGCACATGCACTTGGACCCGAGAACGTGGCTATTGAGATGGCCAAGGAAGAAATTAGGCGAATGGCTCAGAGAAGAGGGTTAAGGCTGAAAATCGTCAAGATAGCCTCGGCATCAGGAATAGTCGAGGAAGTCTATGGATGCGCGGTTGCATGCGCAGTCATGCTCTAATTTACATTTTCGATGGGCTAGGAATGCCCAACAAAGCCATTGCCTTCTCAATGATATTGCTAAATGAATACACTATGCAAAGTCTTGAACTTCTTTTTTCACGCTCGTCAAGTACTGGGCACATGTTATAGAACAGGGAAAACCTCTTTGCAAGTTGCAATGCAAACCTAGCTAAAATTCCAGGGTCGAGCTTCTCAGCAGAGCTTCTCACAATAAATGGAAACTTGGACATGTACTTCAAAAGAGAAATCTCCTCATACGAGTCAATCTTCCTCACAAGCTCCTCCGAGAGGCATTCACGGAAGCTTTCATGGTTAAAATTTGCTTTTTCCAGTATTCTCTTTGCCCTTACAGCGGAGTATTGTATGTAGGCTCCCGTATCCCCTTCGAAGTTTAAAGCTTTATCCCATCTAAAATCGATAGGCTTATCTAGAGACTGTTTCAATATCTCAAATCTTATGGAACCTACAGCGATTTTCTCAGCCTCCTCTTCCTTAAGTTCATTCCTCATCTCAAGTACTTTTTCAACTCCTTTGTCTATCACCACATCAACGGGGATAACGATTCCTTTCCTGGTCGAAAGCTTCTCCCCCTCAAAGAGTACGAACGAGAAATGTATCACATCAAGCTTTCTACCATTTACCTTGCCTAGAAGCTTAAGAATAGTTTTTAAAACAGAGAATTCAAGCTTATGATCCTCACCTAGAACATTTACTGCACGGTTACATCTTTTAAGTTTCCAGTAATGGTATGCAAGATCTCTAGTCAGGTAGACAGATGTTCCATCTGACCTAACTACTATTATATTCTTTTTCTTGATTCCATGCTTTGACAGATCTATGGCATATGCTCCATCACTTGTCTCCTCTAGGTTTGGAAGCCTCTTGACATCTTCTATGACTTTTTTCACACTTCCATCTTCCACAAACTCGCTTTCAAACACTATTTTATCAAATTTTACACCGACTCTTTCCAATGTTTTAAGTTGCTCTCTTAAACATCTTCTAGCATTTTCACGCATGTCATGTAAAAGATCTA
>DRAE01000134.1 GCA_011041895.1 Candidatus Bathyarchaeota archaeon | reverse complement strand
TTGATGTAGAAGTATACTGTTCCATCGCTTCTGCCAAGTACTACGTCGAGATCGCCGTCACCATCGATATCTACTACTTGGATGGATGATGGACTCCTTCCCTTAACCACTAGGAATTGAAGCGAGGGGGCATGCTTAACTCTGCCATGTTCATCGTAGACTACAATGGCATCTCTTGAATGAACTATTACCTCCGGTGGATTCTCGAATCCTGGATCTTTGTATATGTTGGCATATGCTGGTGAAGAGTATTTTTCACATTTGAAAAGCTCATGTATTGTGAATGATCCATTAAGGTTTAAGTAGTTGTATAGGACATATATCTCACCGTCTTGGGTTCCAACGATTATGTCGAGTTGCCCGTCGCCATTAACGTCATACACGTCTGGTATTAGGTAGCTTCCTATCGAATTGGTTTTATTGATGACGTCCATAAGCTTAGCGTATGTGGGTACTCCACCTACTATGCCTTTCATTTTATATATTGTTAGGTAACCCTGGTCGGTTCCAATGATCATTTCTAGGATCCCATCGCCATCAAGATCTCCAAAGGCCTGAGCCACAGTATATGCTTTTGGAATAGCTATTAAGGCCTCACCTTCAGCAAACAGGAACATATTTGGATAGCTTGATCCAAGCTCATTTGTATAGAAGTATATGGTATTGCCCTCTCCTCCAAGCGTTAGATCAAGGTCTCCATCGCCATCTATGTCTGCAAGATATGCACTAGCAAATCCCCTCTTAGATATGTTCTTTGCCAGTGAGCCAACGCTTACATCATATAGTAGGTCTAGAAATGCCTGTCGATTGCTTTCATCACTTATGGATGCTATTGCAGACTCAATTGTATTTAGGCTTTCCTCATCGAATAATTCAAGCCATGCCCCACTTGTTGCCTTTGCATACGCTACATCTCCACCGTTTATAAAGAGGATATAAGCTGAACAGGGTGGAATGGTGAAAACTTGGTCTACATTGTATATGCGTTCTTCTATGGGATATTCATTCGAGGACTCTTCTGGATATGCGCGGACAGTCATCGATGGGAGAAGCAGTGTACATGTTAACAGCAGTATGGCAAATATTGAAAATGCTGTTCTTCGCATCATGCTCCCTCACGCATCAATCATAATACGACCCATGAAATATTAATGTGTTATCTCACAGCCTCTAAATTTTCCAACTTGGAGAACATAGAATATGAAACTGTAAAGAGCTAGGAAGAAAACCATCGCTATATCTGTTAAAATACTGGCTGAAATGCCTATTTCACGTGGAATGCCAGCAACCGTGAAGAGCTCTGTTCTAACGACATCCACCACCCCTATCATTCCAGGGATTCCAATTGGAATGGTCTGTATTAGGACGGTTACTGCATAGACGAGTAATATAAGCTCTATTCTAGCATACACCCCCAGTGAAGCCAATGCAAAGAAGAGAACCATGTTGTCTATGAACCAGTATAGGAAGGAAACTATAAGCAGCTTAGCCAGAGTTGCCTTCCCATGTAGTCTCATGTTTTTCTCCATGTCGATTAGCATTTTAGTAATTTTGCTGGGGTCTCTTCTCAGGCATCTATATACTTTCCCAATAGGTTTTGAGAGCAACGATGGTTTCACGATCAATACTGTGAAAAACATGAAAGCAACTGTCAAGATTATGGATGAGAATAGAAGCACTTTAGATGCATATCCTGTAGTCGCTATCGAGTTCAGATACATGCACCCCACGAAGGCACCTGTTACAAATGGAATGAACATGAAAAGCCTATGTAGTAGAATTGTTGAAACTGCTATTGATGGATCTCCAAGTGATTTCGAGGATTCATATATCCTGAATGCTTCGCCACTTGCTGAAGCTGATGGAATGATTAAATTAAGGTAAATGGAGGCCGTTGTCAAGATATATACCTTTTTGAAGCTTACACTATCGTACCTATCCTTCAGCAGTATATGCCATCCATATGAATAGAGAAATGTTGCTGTGAAGGCGCATAAAATTGATAGAGCAAATAGGGCATTTGCTCCAGAGATCACCCTTAGAAACTTTTCCACGTCGATGGCATATACTATATAAATAACCAATGCAGCAACGCCAACTATCAGCAATGCTAAGCTTTTAATGTACTCCCTTTTCATCTAGGATCTCCATATATGCTTTAATGGTTTTCTCGGCAACTTTATCCCAGTCAAAGTTTTCGACGGCAAATTTTCTGGCGTTAATGGACATTTTATGATAAAGGTATTCGTTTGAAAGTATTTTGACAGCGTAATTAGCTATTTTATCTGCATCGAATGGATCAACCAGAAAGCCGTTGAAACCATGCTTAACTATGGATGGCATTCCACCAATTTTAGATGCTATGCATGGGAGGCCACATGATGCCGCCTCTATAAGTGATATTCCTTGGGCCTCCGCCAGAGAGGGGAAAATGAAGAGATGCGATAGCCTCAGAATTCTAATCTTCTCCTTTTCCGGTACATATCCCTTGAATTGAACTCCCCTGATGTTTCCATATTTTTTAAGGTATTTTTTGAGGAGAGGGCCTTTCCCCATTATTATAAGCTCCACCTCGCCTAACTTTTCTCTAATTTTCTCAAATGCTTTGATTATTGTTGGAATGTTCTTTTCAGAGGCTATTCTACCTACAAAGCTTATCCTATACGGTTTCTCCAATGTCCTTTCCCTTGGAGGAGTATATTTTCCAGTGTCTACTCCATTTGGAATTACCCTTATCGTTCCCCTGAAGTTTAGATTGCATTTTTTAAGCCACTTGCATAACATGTCACTCACGCATATTAGTAGACTCGCATTTCCAGCGATTTTTTTAAGTATGGCAACTGATATCTGGCATACTGTAAGCCCGTAGAAACCTGCTCCAATGCTTATATGTGGTGTAACGGCAACATGATATTTCTTGCATAGCTTGGGCATTAGAAGCTCCAGTGTATTGGAGAAGAGATGAAAGTGAACTATGTCTGGGTTAAAGCGTTCAATATCCTTCAGAAAGTTTCTGATGAGCCATGGCCTCGCTATCCAGTAGTAGGTATCTATTCTTGCAAGGGGTCTGTAATTTAGTACTTGTATGCCATCTATCGTATACGTCTCTCCTGCATCATTGCATGTGAACACTCTTACATCATTGTTTCCCTTAACCAGTCTACAAGCTATTTCGTAAACGTGTCTCTCTATTCCACCAACCTGTGGAGGGAATTTTGAGATATATGCTACCCTGAGGGGCATAGCTCATACCTGTAAACTACAGTTCTATAATAGTCGGGATATACTCCCTCAACGTAGCATTCTATATTTTCAACGTATTTACGGAGTGTCAGCGCTATTTCTGGGCTTGTGAGGATAGCTTGCTTTTCCACATCTACTTCATACATGTTTTCTGGAACATGGTTTTCCTCTAGAAACTCCTTGATTTCATCGAGGTTGCCTTTAACTATTGCATACTCGATTATCCCCTCCTCGGTGACATATTCATAGGGCTTTGAAATGCTCATCGCGGTTCTAATAAATCTATTCCTCATCTGCATTCTCTCCTTAACCTTAACGGGGCAGAAGTGTACAGTTATCCTTGAAGTGTTCTCTGAAGCCCAGTTAAGTAGGCTGATGCTCACCTCTCTGCTTCCTTTAACAGCTGAAGTATCCTCTCCAGCTAACTCCATGCCTCTTGCCATAAGTTGAAATGCGTTTTCATCACACATTTCAAGCTCATTTAAGTTGACAAACAGGAAATCATGTTCCTCAGCGAACTCTGTTATAGTGATCAGTGTGTCAAGCATTCCTGGAATAGCTGGAACCTCTATTCCAACATCCATTGAAGTTTCCCGTGGAACCCATTTTATGGAGTCTAGGGCTCCACTGGATAATGGAAGGGGAGGGTGTATTCTCAGCTCATCTAATCCAGCTTTCTCAAGTTTTCTAACCTTCTCCAATGTAAGCAGCTTTGGTGTAGTGTATAGATGGATGTGATGATCATCTCCAAACTCATTCTTTAAGGCTTTAATGTAGGAGAGTGTTCGGTCAAGTTTTACTAGAGGATCACCGCCAGTTACCCCTGTTCCCAAGGCCTTCATTCTATGGGCCTCCTCAAATGCCTCCTCTACGCTTGTTATCTTTCGCTCATTGGCGTAGATTACATCTCTACCCCTTCTCTCGGAGCTTAGTGGACAGTAAAAACATTTTTCAGCGCATAATCCCGTTATAAAGAGGACGAGTTTTGCCCCTATGTGGCATAGCTGGCATCCCTTTGGAGGTGACCTAATGATCAAAGCGAATTTATCCCATATCTTTACTTTCCTATGCAATGCTCGACACCGCATTTCAGTAGTTTCACGTTGGCATATCTGTTAATGAACTTCTGGAATACTGTTGAATGCATTGAGTGAACTGGTGAAACCGTCTTCGGCTTTATCTCACTTATCATTTTAGCTATGTCAAATGGATGAGCGTGCCCAGATGAGTGTATGTGATAATATGCGAGACCTAGGCTCTCGATCCAGTTCTTCACTCTCTCAAACTTTATCTCCATTTCCTCTTCAAAGGGCTCTGAAATGCTTGCAATGTATACTCCTCCACTTGTCGAGTATCCTATTCTATGGGACAGCTCTGAGAGCTCCTTGAGGGAATATGGCGTCGTCGCTAGAGCGAATTCATGCGGTTTCTCAGCTATCTCATCTATTTCGATTGCCCCGGCAAACAATTTACCCAGCTTCTCCTCAGCCTCCTCGAGGCCATTTCTAGCAGTAATCTCCTCTCCCGTGAGATGTTTCATGAATAGTTTCTGCCACCTCCTGTAGAGCTTGGATGGTTTCAAGACAAAGATTCTTGATAGGTTGGGATAGTTTCTTATTCCAAGCCCATGTAGTCTAGCTATCTTGGATGCCATTGACATGTCCATTACAACTGTTCTGCCAGCCTCATCTGCGATTTTACATACAGTATTGACTCTGTCAATGTCTACTGGTGACAGGCTTGTGACAAGCACTCCCCTGCATTCCCTAGCCACAGTTAGCATGCGTCTTCGCACATCCTCCTCAGTGTTCAGGTCAGCTTTGTCAAATCTAGTCGCATCACATAGCATGAGATCCGGCTCGAACTCAGAGGCCTTCTTCACGAAGTTTGTCGTTAGAAAGTTTGCTGGCCCATGCCATCTTATGTCCCCTGTGTACACTATTCTATGCTCTCCAGTGTCTATGAGAAATGCATATGCCCCTGGAATACTGTGGTCAACTGGAATTGGCGTCACCTCGAGATCGCCTACTTTAATCTTGTCACCGTATCTGAAAACTTTAAAGTTTTCATGCTTGGTATCTAAGTGGTCTAAATCGTTTTCAACGGATATTTTCTGTGAGTGAAGTTTATAGGCTTGACATAGCAGATAAGTTACTCTCCCAGCATATACTTTGATTTTTCTGTTCAGAAGCGGAACATGTCCAAAGTGATCTAGGTGCATGTGGGAGATGAAGACTGCTTCAATACATGTTTCAGGCTCTTTTTCAATGCCATAGTCTTCAACATCGTGCTTTACAGTGTATAGGCCTCTTAGGTTGTCATCTTCTCCGGGGATGATGTTGAACGCTATTAGCTGGCTTATGCTTTTCGGCATCAGGTATGGAAAATCATAATATTTTTTCCATCTCGACATTGGCTTTCCAAAATCTAGGAAGATGCTGGTTTCATCTGTTGACACCAGTATTTTTACTCCGCCTATCTCATCTACTCCACTATAGGGGATCAGTTTAGTGGTTTTCATGTTACCATGTGACAAGCTTCGGAGACTTAGGAAGCTTTTCACCAATATATTTTCTTATCTCCTTTGGCCATTCATCGAAGTCTAGGCCCCATCTAACTATGAAGATATATGCCCATCTGCTGGGGCCTATTCCAACGCATCCTGTCCATACAGGCCTGTTCCTCTTCTCTTTGAAGTAGAATCTTTTAGCGTAGAAGTCCTCGTGAACGTTGAAGCTTGCAATTTCAAGAATCTTTTCTGGCCTACTCTTTGTCTGGAATGGTAGTTTGACTACGAGGTCGTATGTTTTCACGTACTCCATCTTGGACTCTTTTTCCTCAACCATGCCGGCATGCTCTAAATAGACTGGCGTAGTAGCTTCAACATAGTATTCAACGTCGAATATCTTGTCGAGAATCTTCTCCGCTCTCTTTAGAATCTCGTCTCTTATCTCAATGACTTTTTCGGGCGATGAAAGCCATGCAAACTCTATCCTATAGAACTCTGTCAGCCTCTCGATTCCCTTCAGTCCTCCGGCCTCGTATCTCCAAGTTGGGCCGAATCTGTCAAAGAACTTGATAGGCTCCTCATCTAGGTCAACTACCTCCTTGAAGAAGATCTGGTAGAATGGCTCGCACTGGGCATATGATAGCCCACAGGATGGTGGCTCAAGCTTCTCCATGAGCTTTTCACGTGGAACTGTTCCAGTTATAATTGCATAGTCTACTACATCCTCGAAGAATGCTGGATCCCTTGACTTTGGCCTGCAAACCCACCATATTTCATTTGCGATGGCTATATGGCCCTTCCTATACTCGACCTCTAGTGGAATGAGTCTTGGAAAGAGTACTTCCTTGAAGTTCATTGGCTTAGCTATTCTATCGATTACAAGGCTCTCTATTGCACGTATGAGAGCTGTAAATGGTGGGAGTATAAGCCATACTCCGGCAAGCGGGTACTCCTTGATCCACTTCTTTTCAAGTAGAAGCGGTGTTGGATCATCTCTTAACTTATATTTTTCAAGTCTTGGAGGGCTTTCTCTCACGACTCTTGAGAGAGCAGCCTTTCCAGTTACATATTGGGCAGCTATCTTCTCCTTCAGCCTTGTGAGAAGCTTGTCTATATAATTTTTCTTGAAAGCTGTCATGTCAATGTCTTTGAGACTAAGATAAGCTTTTCCATTCTCGAATTTTACATATTCAGTGAATGGAAGTGTAACTGGCTTAAGAGGTTTCCTGTCAAGCTCAACTTCTATTAGAAATTTCTTCACCTTTACATCCTTTAATCCAACCTTAAACTCTTTCCCAATTCTGGGGGCTAGGAACTTCCATAACCTCATTAAGCCCACGTGCGCTCTAACTCTTCTACCGCTTTCAAGCTTGAGGTGTAACCTGTCATTTAGGATCTTGTACTCGGTTATTCTGCAGGCTTCTTCAATGGCATTCTTTGGGCATCCCTTTAAAAGGATTGTTTCTCCAGCTTCCTTAAGCCATTCACTTATTTTCTCATGGGCTTCAGCTGGAAGTTCCTTGTTGAATAGAATGTCCAGCTCAAGTGTAAATTTCATAATATCATCTCGCAACCATCTGAGTTATAAAAAAGAAAGGGATTGTGAAATAAAACTGTTTTATTTTCGTTTCTTCAATGCTATGAAGGCTATTGCAGCTATTACAACTATGATTGCCACCGCTATTCCAATCATTGTGACATCTATTTGCAGCGGCGGAGCTGGCTTCTTTGGAGTTGTGAACTCTACTGAGCCTATGTCAATTTCTTCATCCATGTACGTCATCTTGAACTCTACTATGTACTTGTGATCGTATTCGAGCTTGA
>DRAE01000045.1 GCA_011041895.1 Candidatus Bathyarchaeota archaeon | reverse complement strand
TAGTATCAGACCCGTTACCGGCTTCACTAATAAGCGATCGATGGTGCTAGGTTTAAGGGCCTTTTTTTCACTTACTATAACTCTTTTGTAAATGGTATCAGCTAGCTCGGCTCTCGCTAGTACCAGATCCCTGCCAAGACTCTCAAGATGCTCCCTAAGCTTGTTGGGCAGATTCTCGGCTAAATAGCTGAATTCTCTATCGCCTAATGCTATTAGGGAAGCTAAGGCTCTCTTGGATATCCTTAGTTTAGAGGGAAGCCTGTCGCTGAGACATTCTTCAAGCTTAGCAAGATGTCTTCTTATCTCAGAGGGTAGTTTAGGAGGGTTTGGTGCTTTCTTGCTCCTTAAAACGTTGACGACAGCATTCAAGAGCTCTTTAATTCCTCTTCCCTCGACAGCAGCCGTCTCAACTACGGGAACTCCCAGTATCTGCTCTAATTTTTCTCTGTCGATTTTTATTCCTGCTCTTTCAGCTCTATCTACTTGGTTGAGCACAAGTATGAGAGGTAAGCCAAGCTCCATTAGCTCGAGCGTTAGATAGAGATGTCTTCTGAGACTGGTAGCATCTGCTACTTGAATTATCATGTCTGGCCTATCCTCAAACAGCAGCCTCCTAGCTACGTCCTCTGCCTCATTTGTAGCTAACAGTGAATAAGCTCCGGGAGCGTCTAATATCCTTAAATGGAAGCCCTCAACCTTTACTTTTCCCTCATAGACCTCAACCGTTGTTCCCGGATAGTTAGAAACTGTAGCTGTGAGACCTGTCAGTTGGTTAAATAGAATAGATTTTCCAACATTTGGATGACCGAAGAGAACAACTTTAGCGTTCACGATCGTCCACCTGGCAGAATAATAAGCGTAGCATCTCTCTGCTCACAAATATCATAGAGTTATCCACTTCTAGGAGGATTCCCGACTTCCCCTTAGATATCACCGAGATCCGCCTACCGGGGACGAGACCCATTGATGTGAGCCTGTTTAATAACTTAAGATCCAGCTTTGTGCCCGGTAACATAATGAACTCCTTAATTTCTAGGGATCTAAGGTTAGGCATGTTTTGACCTCCAGATGTTAGGTATATCTAACATTGTTAGATTTATCTAATATTACAATATAAAACTTAATCGACTGCTATTGCATGTAAAGAAAACAAGCATACTGTATGTTCCCTTCCTATTATCACAAGATTGAAGTTCAGCTTAGTAAAATCAATGAGTTCTTTTCCACATTTTAGGATAGAGACTTTTATCCATTAAAACCCTTATCGTCTTAACGCATGTTGCCCTTCTTTTCTTAATCATGTCCTCTGAGGACATTAGGGCTTCTCCTATGGCTACGGCTTCTCCTTTCAACGTGTATATTACGACGGGGTCTCCCTGTTTTATTCCCTTACTTACCTTTACTATGCCTGGTGTTGCAAGCTGTGCTCCATGGCATATAGCTGAAACCGCTGAGTCCTTTATGAACACTTTATGAAATTCTTGGAGCGCGTACTCCATTGGCCGTATAACTTTCCTCAATAGGCTTTCGTCGCCGGTTTCCTTGTATATTTCATAGGCGTCTCTGATATCATGCAATGTCACCATTGTCTCATCTTCCTTGAAGACTCCGCTTCTAATTCTTCGCAGCTTATACATGTTTGCTCCACATCCAAGGGCTTCACCGATGTCGTAGCATAGCTTTCTAATGTAGACTCCGGCTTCACACTCTATGTGCATGAGAACAAAGGGCATATCTATTTCCAAGACGTTTAGCTGGTATATTGTTCTAACTCGCAACCTTCTCTTGATCGCTGATTTTCTTGGCGGAATCTGGTATATCTGTCCTCTGAACTCCCTGACGATCTCTATTAGCTTGTCTTCATCCACTTTCCTGTGCAACCTCATTATGCAGATGTATTCCTTGCTCGATGTCAGCAGTAGATTCACTACTTTCCTGGCGTTCTCTAGTAGAATTGGTAGAATGCCGGTCACGCGGGGATTTCCCTCAAATGTCTAGGGTCCCCGCGTGGCCAATCTTTTTGATCTCTAGGATTTCACGTACCCAGCTTGTAACCTGATGACTTGAGGGGCCTCTAGGCTTGTCAAGGTTTATCACGCCATTTTTAATGTACATGTCTAATGGACGATGGTATGGATTGTATCCATAGGAGTAATCTGTAGATTCCTCTGATGACCTGAAATAAAACTCCTCCTTAAACATTGCTATTCAACTTCTTTCTTCAGTTTCACTTTCTCCTTTAACTTATCTAGTAGATTAAGCTCTTTGAGCTTCTTGATTATCTCTTCATCGCTTGCATCTTCTGGAATGTCTATTTTCATCGGTGTTATTTTAATGTGTTTTATATTCACTTTTCTCCTCCTGACGCCAGTAACTTCCTTTGGACCAGTTATAACAACATAGTTCTTATCGAGTTTCTTCACGATTACAGCGTATCTCAGCTTTTCCCTACCTTTCAACTTTATGCATATTCTTCCTGGAGCTAGCAGTGTCGGATCCATCCTTTAGCTCCCTCCAAGCCTTTATGAATTTCAACATTATCTGCGTATTTTCCTCTATGCCGTATACAGCCGTGTTTATTATAATGTCATATATCCTATAGTCTTTAAAGTTAATCCCGTAATATTTCAAGTATCGCCTCCACTCATTTTCCTCTCTCATCTTCGTCTCATTCAATGCTTTCCAGTATGGAATTTTTTCTCTCCTAGCTATTCTCGAAGCTCTCTCCCTGAGGGGGGCTGTTAAAAATATCTTTACAGTGTTATCTTTAATTTCTTCAGGTAGCATTAGTGCAGCAAGGTTCCCCTCTATGACAATGTTTCCCTCGGAGGCCTTCTTCTTAGTTATTTCATCCACGTATTTGTCTATAGATGCATCCTTAGATGCCATTTCAGTTAGTTTCATAAGATCTATACCCATTTTCCTAGCTACTTCCCTGAAAACTCTTCCAATGGAGTGATACTTAAGCTTTAGAATCTTGGCGAGTTTCCTTCCATATGTTGTTCTACCGCTTCCATGTAAACCACTTAAGGCTATGACAAGCCTTTTTCCATGCATTTTATAGAGAAAAGCTAGACATTGATTTTAAATATTCTGTTAAGGAGGGAGACAAGAAATATCGATGATAGCGCATACCATCCGATGAATGTAAGGTTTCTACCTCTTGCAAATGTTGATATTAGTGGAAAATCTGGAGCATTAAATGGTAAATGTGCTACGGGACTCGTGCCAAATACCATGCTTAAAATCCAAAACACTATCAAGAACGGGACAAGTGTAACAAGATATATCTTGAGATTCTGCCTTGCTATTACCGCTTGAAGACTTGTAACTCTAGCCTGTTTCTTCTTGATCTTTCGCTCAAGCTTTAACCTTCTATCCAGGTCACTTTCCTCTCTAAGTTCCTTCATGAGCCTCGTAAGTTCCTTGTATTCTTCTCTAAATCGTCTCATGAGGTTAGGGTCGATGAACTTTTTGTTGAGAGCAGTGGATACACTTGACATGACTATGGCCACAATGAATATTACTAGCATTGAAAGCGGGTAAGATGTTAAATCCATTTCTAATCCCCTGAAAGAACTTTAAATATTTTCTTTGCGGCATCCTCCTGCTTTCCATGTTCGTTTTGCACAGTTAGATACATGCAGTTTATATAGGCAGCGTATGCTGCATTGAATATGTCCTCGAACATGAGATGCCTCTCTATTTCAGATTCTTCTTCAATGTCTCGGCGTCTATTTGGGTCAAGAGAGCGTCTGTAGGAGATTTCCTTTGGTGAGGCCTTTATTGCAATTATGTAGTCTGGTTTAAGTATGTCGAGTATGCTGAAAGGAAGCCCTGGAAGGTACCCGAAGGGGGTTTTGATCACGCTGTGAGTGTCGACTATGACTATCCTATCAGGGGACTTTAGCTCAGCTATTTTCTCTGCTGCTATCCTTTGTAGTTTGAGTTGAATAGATCTTGGAAGTTTTCGTATTTCATCTCTGTGGGATACATAGTCTCTCTTGATGGCCTCCTCTAGCATTAGGTCGCCGTAATTTATAATTTGCACATTATCTGACATCTTCTGTAAGATCTTGAGAACAGTGGATTTACCAACTCCAGGTATGCCAGTAACTATTGCAAGCGTCAACTTACTCTTCCCCTAGTAGCTTTCTTATGGCTGGATGCATTTCAACAAGTCTTTCACGGGTGAGTATCTGATAGTACTGGTATAGAATTCCAACGCAAAGTAGGATTCCACTACCAGTTCCATATGCTCCAAAGATATCAGCTGTAGCTGATAGTAATCCTATTAGAATTCCAGATAAAATTGTCAAATATGGGATATACTGCTCAAGTATTGTCCTTAAGACGCCGACTGACCTCCTAAAACCTGGAATTTGCATTCCAGAATATACAAGCTGCTTAGCAACTTCTCTCGCGTTCATCTGCGTTACTTCAACCCATGTGACCGCAAACACTATACAGATTACAACTAGGATAAGTGTGTACACAAGTGCTCTTAATGGGTCACTCAATGTCTCTTGAATACTTCTTGGAGGCGTTAGGTAATAGGCTAACCCCCCGAGTGCCTGATTTGGATTCGATGAATTGAACACTCCTATCAAGTTTAGCCATATATTCGAGTTATCGCTGTTCATGTTCGACCATAGGATTCTTATAAAGAATAGTGCTTCAGCGAGAAAAGCTGCAGCGAATATTATTGGAATGTTAGAGACGTATAGAAGTTTTAGAGGGTACTTGCTTTTATATCCTCTGAATCTTGCATATGATATCGGAATCTCGACTCTAACACTTTCCATGTATATGATTAGTAGGAAAACCGTGATTGTTGTGATTAAGCCAACAAGGCTTGGGAGACCAGCACTTCTTAAAATGAGATATCCCAGATCCTCCCCTCTCATAAGGGTGTATGTTAAGGCTGTGAAGAAGCCTAGTGGAAATTTGTCCTCGGCAACTATGGGTGAGAACATCATCCACATTACACGCTGACATACTCCAGCTGCGATGAAGAGGCTTACGCCGCTTCCAAAGCCCCATCCCTTCTGGATCATTTCGTCTATAAGCATTACAATTACACCAGCTGCGAGAAGTTGCAACATTATAAGGATAGCTTGCATAAATGACAATGTGCCATATAATCCTCCTGCAATGTATGCGGTAGCCTCAAAGAATATGATGACAATTGTTAGAACCTTTTGAGCTGATGTGAAGAGTGCTCTATCCTCCGGATTTGTGAAATCTACATCTATTATCTTTCCACCTGCTAGAAGCTGTAGAACTAGGCCAGCGGTAACTATGGGGCCTATACCAAGCTCCATTAAAGTTCCCCTGCTTGAGGCAAGTAGAACTCTCATCCCATAGAATGGATCCATTGCCGTAGGGCCGAGCTCCCTAAGTGGGAGACCGTATAAGGGTATTTGAGCCATTATAAGGTATGCCAGCAGTGCGAAAAGTGTCCAGAACATCTTCTCTTTAAAGGATATCATGCCAGGCTTCTTTATCTCGGGGATGTACCTAGCTACCGGCTTAAAGAATTCAATGAAGCGGGCCAATTTAGCTCGCCCTTACAACTTCTCCTCCAGCAGCCTCAATTTTTTCAATTGCCTTTTTAGTAAAATACTTTGCAATAACCTTCAGCTTCATGTTAACTTTTCCTCTTCCAAGAACTTTTTCATAGCCAAGTTTCGTCAAGTCAAGTACAATGTATTCTCCTTCCTTTGTACCATACTTCCTTGCAAGCATTTCACATTCTTCGATGTTAATGGCCTTGTACTCGTACTCCTGCGGTCTCTTGAAGCCATGTTTGCCAAAGTGGTCTGGCTTATATTTGATCGTATATATCCAGAGATGTTTGTGCATCCCAGCTTTGCCTCGGGGCTTACCTCTTCTATGCTGTTGTATACGCCCATATCCACATGTCCTGCTTCCTCGCATCTTCCTAGTTTTTCTCAACCTGTGTGGCATATTTGGCACCTCACAGCATTCTGAGAATCAGCTCATTTATAGCTTCTCCTCTATAGCCTGTCTCACCTTTAGATCCGTATGGTCTTTTTATTGAGTGTTTAAAGCCTTTTCTTGGGGGACGTAACCTGAACACAGGTTTCAGTCCCTTAATATCCCTTAGCTTTACCTTTAGATTATATAGGGCATCTGCGAGTTCTTCGATTGAGTTGAAGCCTAAACTCTTAACGTTTTCATCCGTTAGCCTCTTATTGCCTATGAGTCTACCTCTCTTCTCTAAAACCTTCACTAGAACATCCTTTGAGATTTCTCCCCATGTTATGTAGTCTTTCACCTTTTGTAACATGCCTAGGTATGAAGGAGATGATGGAACAAGGATCATATGATTATTCCTATGTAGCCTAAGGTACGCCATGGTCTCTCTAATTTCCCTGTGAGCGCCTACCATTCCCCTTATTCTTATGACAGCCAAGAGCTTTAGCTTCTCCTCCATGATGCATCACTAAAACGTTGTAAACTTGAGAAGATTCTTGAGAGCATTGAATGTGGCTTTGCAGAAGTTTATAGTTGTCTTGGTATGCCCTCTTGAGAAGCTTCTAATATCTTTTATTCCAGCAAGTTCGAGAACCTTTCTCGGAACCTCGGCTGCAACAAGTCCAGTTCCTCTAGGAGCGGGGAAAAGTGTTATCCTAACCGAGCCACATTTACCGGATATCCTGAATGGGATCGAGTGTGGGCTATCGCATCTGCATTCCCAGCTTCCACAGCCTCTTAAGACGGGAATTATGTTTAGCTTGGCATCTCGTATAGCGTTCTGGATTGCATATCTTATCTGTGCATGCTTTCCAAGTCCAACTCCAACATATCCATCTTTGTTGCCTATACATACGAGAACCTGAAACCTACTCTTTTCTCCAGCATCCGTCTGTCTCTGGACGATGTTAACGTTAACTATCTCGTAATAGAGCTCTGGTAGAAGTATATCTATTATCTCTGGCTCCTTTATGCGGAGATTGTTCTTGAAGATCTCATCTATGGAAGTTATGAGACCCTCCTTTACCATTCTACCTAGTCTTGTCCGAGGCTCCCATGTCTCTATGTCTGTTGTGGGCTGCAGTAGTTGACTCATTTAGCTTCACCCATCACATCCTTGTAAATTTCATTTTTAACTCTTTCAACTTCATTAGGCAAATCTTCTACATTAACATTGTTTTTAACATAAGCTGAAAATACTTTTTCAGCTTCTTCTCCTAGCATCTTGAAGTAATTTACGATATGTTCTCCACGTATTCGCTCCTCGTCTGGAAGGACTTCTGGAGACACCTTCATCTCCAGTCCAGCATCTAGCATACCCTTTATTGCTGCAAACAGTCGGTTTCCACGAGTTACCCTATGTAAGCCAAGATACGGTACTGGGGGTTCAAGATTCTTCTTCTTAACCAGCAGGCCAAACATGTACCCTGTGAGATATGCTGCTGGAAGGTTTTTGAAGTTAAACTTCCAACCGTATTTTTTGAGCATTGTAGAATCGATTCCAATAAGGGTTTCATCTCCATGTGGTCTGCATCTAACATATTGGATTATTATCCTGTTATTGGTTTTCCTTATGACGGCAATTGGCCTCCTAGATAGGACAAGTATTTTACGC
>DRAE01000123.1 GCA_011041895.1 Candidatus Bathyarchaeota archaeon | reverse complement strand
TAGCGGTCATAGCCTCTAAGCCGACAGCTATGCATACGCCTCTTACCAAGGGAACTCCGCATATGCAGGCTCCAGTTAGACTATATGTCTCACTAAATGAGGGGATATTAGCCTTCCTTGAAGCCCCCCTTAAAAGAATAATATTTGCAGGAGGTTTCCCCGCATTTACACGCTCCACGTTAACTGGGTGATCCTTGAGGTATTCATGTACAATCTCCGTGAACATGTTTAGGATCCTAGCTGTTCGAGTAGCGGCATCACTTAGATGGGTAGGCTTTATTTCTTGAACCTTAACTTCCTCTATGCCGGGATCGGATGGAGAAACCTTATCTGAGATATTGGCTCCTCTTAAGACAACTACACATCTATGCTCCACGGTGTGTTTAATCATGATTTCTACATCTGGGAAATCATCTATGGTGATTTTTTTCAAGTTTTTTAAAAGTTCCCTAGCTTCGCCCGTGCTAATTCTACCTGCCCTTCTATCGATCACATTAAAATGCTCATCTACAGTTGCAAGGTTACCTCTAAATGCCACATCGTTCTCAGATAGTTTTATGAATGCCCCAAGAGCTTCAAAGCATCCTCTTCCAGTATAATATTTAGATGGGTCAAATCCGAGTATACATAAGTGCGCAACATCGCTTCCCGGAGCCACTCCAGGTGAAAGAGGATACATTAAGCCGCATTTTCCTATGGAAGCGAGAAAATCCATGTTAGGAGTGTATGCCTCCTCAAAAGGGGTTTTGAACCCTATTTCTGAAATAGGCCTATCAGCGCCTCCGTCAAGCACTATTAGAAGAATCTTCAATGCAGCCGCCCCACATAAATCACTCGATATTCTCGTTTTCAGCATATTTTACAAGATTCTACCTATTATACTTTCCATAGAGGAAATTGTTTCAATTGTGATTTCTCCTTCGAGTTTGTCTATGTGAGATAGGCTATAGTTTGTAAATGGTCCAACATAACCTATTGAGAATGAAGCGAATGCAACAGCAAGTGCAATTGCTTCTTCATCGTCAAATCCTTTGAGAACAGTTAGGTAGGAATATATTCCAAGAAGGATATCCCCGGCTCCAGTTGGGTCAACTATTTCGATGTTCTTAGGAGGTTTAGCGTATACGAGTGTATCATGTGATGCTAGAAGACATCCTTTCCGTCCAAGTGTTAGGAGAACTTTTATGCTGGAATTCCTTCTAAAGCACATCTTCAGAAAGGGAATTGGATTTCCCTCAGGAACACCTTTGATTTCATCCAGGCTTATCTTTAGAATGTCTATCATGGGAATCAATTTCTCCAGTGTACGGGATCTTACAATGATTACCTTAGAGCATGAATTCACTTTCCTAACAAATCCTTGAGCATCTAATGATATATCTACGTCTAGGTTCGTCTTCATCTCCGCAACTGTTTTATATGACATCTCACCAATTACCGGGCTAACTATTATGTTCCTGACGTCCTCGGTGAGGCAATTAGCTACTTGTGACCATGATATTTTTGAGCACTTGCCCAGGAGATACATTTTTCGCTCGTAGTTTTCATCATAAACTAGTAGGAACCTGGTGGTTCTCCTTCGCCTATCTATTTTGATACATGGAATAGATTTTTCACGTATTCTACTCATGAAAAAACGTGGAAAATCGTAGCCTATCGTAGATACTATAATTGGCTTGGTAAAAATCGATAATGCATTTGAAATATATACGGGAGGGCCACCGCATAGCAAGTACTTTCTGCCACTCTTTTCAAACTTTATCTCATCTATTGTAATGTGGCCTATAATTGCCGTGGACAAGGTTAGGCCATTTTCTCTTTTAACCTACGCTCATCTCTCGACCTTATTTTAACTAGTCCATAGTGGATTGCACATGATATGCAGTAATACTCCACGACTTTTCTCTTTGGGATAATTGCACCAGCTTGCTCTAAAAGCCTTCTAGTATATGGGTCAACGTAAGATACCCATCTGGTAACTTTTTTCGCTTTATCTCTGGGAACCATTCTCTTGCATCGGCTGCATGGAACAGTTTCTTGCCTACCTTTTGAACCTTTACTTCTGCCTCTGCTTTTTCTCTTTCTCGCCATTGGGGTTCCGCCCCGTGTAACATAATACATGCGGCAGAAATTTAAAGTATTATTAATGATAGTTCACTCAAGAAGTTTTAATCTTTTAATCACGAAGCTTTTATCAAGTGTCATTAGGAAGGGGGCGATTCTAGGTCCACTTTTCGTTCCCAAGAATATCAAGTATAGCTTCTGGAATCCTTTTCTATGAGGCTTATAGTGCTTTCTTGCCTTGTCATATATTACCTGCTCGAGAACCTCTGGTTTAATCCCTTTTCTTGATTCAATGAACTCGGCTATTTCCCTGAAGAAGTTTCTATCGGTTTCCGTGAGCTTTGATAGTATGCTTTCATCTAGTTTCTCAACTATGTTTATCCTGAACTGTGGAGGAGCATACTTTGAAACCCAGTATATCGCTTGTTTAGCTCTTTCCATGATAGCCTCTATTCTCTCATCGCTTGTGGATTCATCGATGTGACATGTTCTTTTCAGTATTCCAAGAATTTTTTCTCTGTCAAGTTTCAAGCCTATGGCTTGAACTATTGTTGACATGAACCTATATGACGGAAGAAGCAGGGGTTCTTTTGGGGGCTTGTCATCATTCGCTAATTCAAAGCTTCTACATTTAGCCTGTCTCTCCTTCTCATCAGGTTCCTCAACTATGTTAAAGTACACTTTCTCAGCTTCATCGTACAGGTCATTTAACTTGGGAATTAATGATGGTTCAAATGTGAGATGCCTATTAGGCTTCATGTAAAAGTACCAATACTTTAGAACTCTTGGATCTGACACTTTAGTCCACTCAGTAAACTCGAAGTATACTCCCCCAGAACTTGTCATTTCAACTGGCTTATTGTTAACTAGTAGGGCAACCCACTCCATGAACATGTGATGCGGCTCCTTTAAACCAAATATTTCTCTGATAATTATACTTGCACTTTCCATGCTTCCTCCAGCGACGGCCATATCCTTTCCATACGGCTCAAACGTGACATTGAAGGTGTACCATAGAGCAGGCCACTCTACTCTCCATGGAAGCTTTCCCTCACGCATGCTACTGTAGCCTGTTGAACCGCATTTTAGACACTTGTACTCGACTTCGTAGCTGTCGATATCAACGGATAAGGCAACTGTTCTATCAATGCTTTTACAGTTGTTGCATAGGGGCATGAAAGGAATATAGTTTTCCGGGAGCTTCTTAGTTCTAAACTTGTTAAGGATTTCAACAAGTTCCCCCCTTTTCTCTATGCAGGTTATTATAGCCTCCTTCATCCTTGGATGCTCTCTGTAGATTTCGGTTGTCGTATAGAACTCGACTTCAAGCCCAAATTCCTTTACTGTTTCATAGAAGTTCTTTAGGTAATGTTCAACCCAGTTGCTGCAGCAGCTGTAGGGGCATGGTACATCGATTAACCTTGTTCCAGCCCATTTCTCTGCAAACTCTTTCCCCACTATTCGCTTAACCTTGCTCTTAAGTGGATCCTGTGTATATAGGATGCATATATGCACTGCATCAAAGCCCTTTTTCTCAAGGCCTCTCTTGATGGCATTGGGGGTGATAAGCTCTGTCCTTGCATGCCCTATATGTATTGGCCCTGAAACCGATATTCCACTGTTTAAAACGTATTTTTCCAGTTTAAGTTCTGCCAGCTTTTCGACTGTTTCATCGATCCAGTGAACATATGGAATAGTCATTGGAAAATCATATTAAACATATCTCTAAGCTTAAAAAAGATTGTTAGAGTATCACTTTCTTCAATGTACTCTCAAGATAGACAAACTTTGGAAAAATATCAAGTAGAAATGAAGATGCCAGATAGATGTAATATATTCCTGAGCCAAGTGGAGGAAGCTTAACTTTACAATTTAAGACATAGCTTTTCCCAGCCCTTATGTATATTTCACTTGAACCCACCTTTATGGGATGCTCGAACATGTGCTCTCCATGGAAGTTCATCATTTTAAGCGTGGCTAATGTGTTGTCTATGAGCTTAAGCCTAAGGTCAATGTCTCCCATGTTCGACACTTGGATTTCCAAATTTAGTGTGAAGTCTCCCATTTTAAGAGACTTTATTTCAAGCTTTAGTATTTTTTCCATGTCTTCATCCTGCATTAGTCTCCCTCAGCTGTTTCTGTATGTGAATGAATCTTTGAATACATGATGCATGGACAAGCACAGTAAGTACAAGCATACAAATGTCACATACAGTGCGAGGATCTGACGCAATGCTTGAAGCTATTAAAATCAGGGATAAAGCTAACAGTCTCTCTGCTCTCTCCATTATCCCAGCTCCAGCGGAGGAAGCGCCCAATGCTTCTCCACGTGCACGCATATAGCTCATCATGAGAAAACCAATTATGGCAAAAAGCCCTATCCAAGCGGAGCATAGATTTGATACAACCATTGAAAAGATGATCACAGCGTCGGAATACCTGTCAAGAACCGAGTCAAGAAATGCACCAAATTTCGACTCTAGTCCAGCCTTCCTAGCGACTATGCCATCTATCGAGTCAAGAAAGCCCGACAGAAGAATCGATAGAACAGCGACTATAATGAAATGATAGTATATTAACAGGGAGGCAAGAATGGCCACTAGGAATCCTAGAAGTGATATTGTGTTTGGGGATATTCGTGGTTGATCTTCTAACTTTAAAAGTCTTGTAATGACTTTTTCATATTGTTTCTTTATTCGGGATAGCACAGTTAAATTAGTAGAGGCACTTCCAAATTTCAATTTTAAATTTGAAGGTTGGTAAAGGAATAAAGATGCAGGAGACAAGAAAGCTAACTCGAAAAGAATTGTTTAAGCTAGGTTTCCTATTTCTACTGCTGGTAGTAGTTACTGGAGAAATTTACCTAAGCGTGAACATTAACTTAGTTCATGACATGAACATAAGCCATATAGAATATGCTATTCAAAGAGTCGACGAGGAGTGCTGGAGTAGCTTAACGCAGTTTATATTCTTTGAAAGGGGGATGTCGACTGTAATTATTTCAAGTGATGAAAGTAGACATGCCATAATTTATAGATATGCCATTTGGGCTTTTCTAGGATATGTTGAGAAAATCGTTACGATACCTACCAAGCACAAGTTGAACTCGTTCTGCTATGTAATCAATGACCCTAGAAGATATAGTTTCAAGGTTATAAAGATAGG
Source organism: Candidatus Bathyarchaeota archaeon (assembly GCA_011041895.1). Lineage (GTDB taxonomy): Archaea > Thermoproteota > DRAE01 > DRAE01 > DRAE01 > DRAE01. The sequence goes on along the minus strand of DRAE01000123.1, from coordinate 2,470 downwards.
AGATGTACTATACGTTTATATAGAATAAATTAAAAACCCAGTTTTTTCAATGCTATGTCCACTACCACTTCAGCTATCTGTCGCTTGGGTATATAACCTGTCTCAGTTACCAAGCCGTTTTCATCGATTATCATAACCTTGCTTGACTCGCTTCCAAACACCTTCTCTGGAATAGATATGTCATTTGCAACTACAAAGAGAAGCTTGTTCCTTTTAACGAAATCTGTCATCTTGCCTATGAAGGAGAACTTGTCCTTGATTATATCTGCCTTGAAGCAGATGACGTTGACTCCTGGGAAGTTTTTAACGATTGCAGAGTATATTTTAGGACATGGTTGAAGCCTTAACTCATAGCTTCTATCGGACTTCAATTTACTATGTGAAACAGTTGCAACACTGAAATCCATGGGGGCTGCAGCCAATATGACTAGATGATAGGGTTCTTTCCTAAGCTCCTCAAGAACTTTTCCAAGCATTTCACCAGTTGTCTCCACTTCTATAAATGGAATGTCAGGTAGTGGTTTAACGGAGCCTTTTCCAAGCACAAGCTTGACATCTGCACCACGCATGTAAAGTTCCTCTGCAATGTATACACCCATTCTACCACTGCTGGGATTTGTAAGGTACCTTATCTTATCAATGTAGGTTCTAGTAGGTCCAGCGGTGACTAGAACTTTCAAACCTTTAGGCGCCCTCTTTAGCGGGGAGAAGCCTAATATGAGTTTTAAAGCTTTAGCTGGTTTAACTACCTTAGCTATATTGTCCTCTATGACTGGCCCTACGATTCTGATGTTTTCCATACTTTTCAGTTTCTCTAAGTTTCTCCTGAAGAAGGGGCTCTCATATAGTTTCAGACACATTGCTGGGAATATTATCAAAGGTTTTCCCGTCGATGCAAATGAGATCGCAGTTAACGTAACTGGGGTGTCAGCAATTCCATTTGCGATTTTTGAAATGGTGTTCGCTGTCGCAGGGTATATGACCATGATGTCGCACATGTTGCTCAATGTTACATGAAATGCATTCTCCTCAAGCTCAGTATATATTTTATTTCTTCCAGAAGCCCATCTGAGAATTTCAGCTGTGACATATTTCAGTGCCTGGCGTGAAGCCACCACATAAACTTCATTTTCAGCTTTAGAAAGATCCCTTATCAACCTAATAGCCTCAAATGCTGCAACACTTCCAGTAACTGCAAATAGTATCTTCAAGTTCTCGCCTCCATGAACTTTATCATGTTGTAAAGGGAGGTTATTACGGGAGCTTTAACATTATACTTTTGAGAGAGCTCTACAAATGGTTTTAGAATAAAGTCTATTTCAGTTTTCTTACCTTTTTTCACATCCTGTAGCATTGAGTTAATGTTGTTGCTTGTCTCATTTATGACTCTATAAACAATATCTTTCATTTCTCCGCTGGAAATCTCTAGAATCCTTGAATGCTTGCATAGCTGGTGGAGTTCAGCTATTGCTTGATCCAGTATTTCTTTAAGGTGTTTGCTAGACAGGAGCTTTCCATTTTTTACATTCATTATGGTTGCAAGGGGGTTTATTGCAGCATTTATCACAAGTTTTCTCCATATCATTGGAGTTATGTTTTCAATGATCTCGGCAGTAATGCCTTGATTATGAAGAGCCTTACAGAGTATAGTTAGGTGATCAATATGTTTCATGTTTGAAGGTTTCTGGATGAATGTGTCTCCAATGCCATTGTGCAGAACCTTCCCGGGGCATGCTAACTGTGCAGCTTGACTAGTTATAGCCCTTACAACCTCACATCCACTATTAAGAACGTTTTCAGCTATTTTCTCTACCCCATATCCATTTTGGAGGCATATGATGAGGTGTTTATCGCTTATGTATGATTTAATGCATTCACATGCACTTGCAGTATCGTAGGCTTTAACGGTTACCAGCACTATGTCAGCATCCTTGACTTCAGAGTACTCTGTTGTAGCATGGATATTTTCTTTGACCTCAATCATTTTGCCGTCGAAGGTGCGCTTTATAGTCAAACCTTTCAACTGTATTTTCCTGACATGAGGTTCTCTTCCAATCAAGGTTACAGGAAGACCTCCCAGTGCAATGTATCCTCCAAAAAGGGAGCCTATACTTCCAGCTCCCAGGACAGCTACCTTCACCTTGTTAGCGTACTTTCTCCCATTTCTCAAGCTTCAGCACCTGGGATAAGGTGCTCCCCCTTCTAATTTCCTCTCTGATTCTATTCTCCATTTCAAATACACTTAACGCTCTATTGGCTACCTCTACAATTTTTCTCCTTGGAATCACTACAACCCCATTATCGTCTCCTACAATCCAGTCTCCAGGCTCTATTAGAACTCCCCCGCATGTAATTGGCTTGTTGATTTCTCCGAATCCCTTTGGCTCTCCAGCGTTTGGTGTAATTAAACGTGCAAAAACTGGGAACCGCATCTTTCTTATTTCATCAACGTCTCTTACAGCTCCATCTA
>DRAE01000113.1 GCA_011041895.1 Candidatus Bathyarchaeota archaeon | reverse complement strand
GTAGTTAGATTCTGTAAATTACTTTGGAAGATTCCCATGGTAATCTCGGATATTTTCTCAAATAGTGCCTGAGCTTCTATGGGGACTATTGGAGTTGACGATGGGGGAAGAGTTATGCTATTGTTTATAAAGTAGCTTACGGACACGTTTCTTTCAGCTAGCTCTATGTTCACAGCAATGTCACTTATCGTCATAGACACTGGAAGGGGATTGACCATGGTAACGTTAACTTGTGCTGTTTCCTCAGACAACGTAAATCCTACGACTTTAAACTGCTCATAGACCTCACTTTTCAACTTGTTAACTGCTGATGACACATCGACTTGAAGTCTCTTGCATTTTACATCTATGTCGTGTGACACTTCACCTATAAAAGGTAGATGCACTATGAACGTGCCATGTACATCGCGTACATCAATTGCTATAGTTGTCCTGTATCCATTGAATATATCATTTACGAGACTCTGTAGCATGCTATTCTCGCACGTTATGAAAAACAATGCATTTAACACGTTTAATTTCTGAGGGTTAAGCGTAGAGGGTTTAACATATCCATAGCCTAGAATCGACTCATCAATGTAGGCTGTGTAGTTAAGATATTTCACATCGATGGACAGGGGAGATGGATTTTTGATGACAATTGTAGCCATTATCGTAGGGATAGTGCTTGAATTCATAATTTCAACATGTTGAACTGATAGAAAACTCTCATTGACCATTGAAGCAAGGTAGTTGAATATCATGGATGGAAGAACAAGAAGTGGAGCAGCTATTATAATCATGTTTAGCGCTATTATCACCATACACTTAAACAGGTTTCCGCTGAAGGGCATCTCTTTCTAAATTAAAGTAACTTGGTCGCTGTTAAATAAAATGTAAGCTGCCACAATGCAAATTTGGTTTATGGATACACTCTACTTGGAGTTCTTGGAAAGAGTGTTGTGTCCCTGACATGCTCTAGTCCACATATCCAAGCAGTTAGTCTTTCTATTCCTATTCCAAAGCCAGCGTGAGGTGGAATCCCATATTTTCTGAGGTCCAAGTACCAACTATAGCTTTCAAGCGGTAAATTTTGTTCTTTTATCCTCTTCACTAGCAGGTCATAGTCTGATATCCTTACTCCACCCGATGACAGTTCACCATATCCTTCCGGAGCCATTAAATCCGATGACAAAGTTACCTCCGGATTCTCTGGATCTGGTTGATGATAAAAGCTTCTAATAACTGTTGGAAAATGTGTTACAAAGAATGGTTGATCAAACATTTTTGACAGTTCTCTTTCAGCTTCTGCACCGAAGTCTTCTCCCCATGGAAGTTCTATTCCAGCTTTTTCCCTTAGGAGGTCGAGTGCCTCAGTGTAGGTTATTCTTTCAAATGGTATTGTTGGTGGTTTAAATTCTCTGTTCAGAATTTCCTTTAGCTCCTTCTCATGTTCTTCAACTATTTTTTCACATACGTATGTTACAAGCTCCTCTTGCAGTTTCATTATGTCCTCGTGTGTGGCAAAGGCTATTTCGCATTCAACCATCCAGAACTCTGTTAGATGGCGTCTAGTTCTTGACTTCTCTGATCTGAAGCCTGGAGCAATAGTGTAGACCTTTTCCAGGCTCGTTATGGCTGCTTCTTCATAGAGCTGGGCACTCTGGGTTAGGTAGGCTTTTCTGCCAAAGTATTTTAGTGGAAACAGGGTTGCTCCTCCCTCGCATGCAGCTGTTATTATTATGGGAGCATGTATTTCAACGAAGCCCTTCTTGTGTAAAAATTCTCGCATGTACCTGCATATCTCTGATCTCAGGTAGAGAATTGTTCTAACCTTGAAGCTTCTTATGTGTAGGTGGCGCATGTCAAGTAGAAACACTTTTCCAGCGTCCTTTGTTATTGGCCATGGCTCAGCTAAGCTAACTATTTCAAATGAGGTTGCCTGTATCTCCACTCCTCCAGGGGCCCTAGGATCCCTTTTAACTATGCCAGTTAGCTTAACAGCTGATTCAAGGGACACCTTTCTTGCATCTTTAAATGATCTTTCATCAACTTTATCCTTGTGAATTGTAACTTGAATTGTGCCAGTTCCATCTCTTAGAATTATAAAGACAAGCTTTCCATGCTCTCTTTTCCTGTAAACCCATCCAGTTAGCGTTACTTTTTCACCTTCAAGTTTCTCTGTGATCTCGGCTATATAATGTGTCTTTCCAAAGGTTTTAAGCGGACTTAAGTCAAGCTTGGTCACTTTAATCACTTAAATAGTTGGAGAATATGCATAGTTAAAAATGTATTTCAAAATTTTGATAGCTTATATGACCTGAAATGTATGGCTGGATTGGAAAATACGCTGTAGTGAATCTTTCAAGGGGCAATGTTTCAATTAAGGACTGTAGACTTTCAGAGTTAAAGGCTTTCATTGGTGGAAGAGGGATTGGGGTTAAGGTTTGCTTTGAGAATATTCCTAGGGGGGTTAACGCCCTTTCAGAGGATAATATCGTAGTGTTTTCCTCCGGCCCTGTTAATGGAACCATGGTGCCTATGAGTGGTAAGTGTATTGCATCCTCTAAGTCTCCGCTTACTGGTGGAATATTTGATACATGCGTCAGTGGGAAACATTCCTTTTACATGAAAAGCTGCGGGTTTGATTTTGTAATTGTTAAGGGGAGGGCCTCTAAACCTGTTGAGATTGTGGTTAGAGAGGGGGAAATCGAGATTGTAGAGAGTAATTGCTGGGGTCTCGATACTGAATCCACGATAGAGCGTTTAATTGAGTGTTATGGAGATTGCTTAGTGGCTTGTATTGGACCAGCAGGGGAGAACCTAGTTAGGTTTGCAAGTGTTGTCTGTGAGGATGGTGGGGTATTTGGTAGATGTGGTCTTGGCGCTATCCTGGGGGCTAAGAATGTTAAGGCCATTGTTTTCACTCATGGGGATTGCGAGGTTGAGGTTTATGATACTGAGGCTCTCTATGACGTTGTCGAGAATATGATGCTTAGGATTTCATGGAGCCCTGCTCTTGGAAAAGTTCTTCCAAGGTTTGGAACTTCATGCTTGTTCAGCGTTGTCAATTTTCACGAGGCTCTTCCAGCTAGGAATTTCCGTGAAAAGGCCTTGGGCTTAGGTGACAAGATTGGTGGAGACGTTTACAATAGGAAGTTTGTACGTGGGAGATTTTCTTGCTTTATGTGCCCTGTTGCCTGTAAGCGCGTTGTTGAAGTTGATGGGAGATTGATTAAGGGGCCTGAATTTGAGAGTATTTGGGCTATAGGATGTAACTGTGATGTCCATGATCTTGGGAAGCTTATTGAGGTTAATGACAAATGCTTGAGGCTTGGACTTGATACTATATCGTTTGGTGGAGTGATTGCTTGTTTTATTGAGATGGTTGAGCGCGGAATAGTTAGTGAGAGTGTTCCAGACATCCTAGATCTTGTCGAGATGATAGCTTATAGGAGGGGTATTGGAGATAAACTTGCTGAGGGAAGCTTGAGATTTGCGCGCTCCTATGGGGCTGAGGAGTATGCTATGCAGAGTAAGGGTCTTGAGCTTCCAGCATATGATCCAAGGGAGGCCATGGGTCAGGCATTGGCCTATGCCACCTCTAATAGGGGTGGATGTCATTTAAGGGCTTACATGGTGGCTAACGAGATTCTTGGCATTCCCACTTTGATTGATAGGAAGAGTATTCTTGGAAAGGCTGATCTAGTCATGGTTCATGAGAATTCATCTGCTTTCGTGGATTCGATGGTTATGTGCAGGTTTTCAATGCTTGAGTTTGATGACCTTGTTTACGCTAGAGCTTTGTCTGCGGTTACTGGAATAGAGTATGGTAGAAAAGATGTTCAGCTTATAGGAGAGAGAATTTGGAATCTTGAAAGGCTTTTCAATGTTAGGGAGGGAATTATAGGAGATAGTCTTCCAAAGAGGATTTTGAAGGTTGTTCCATTGGAGGCTATGCTTAGGGATTATTATGAGGCTCGTGGATGGAATGGAGATGGCATTCCAAAGGTTGAAACCTTGAGGAGGCTTGGTCTAGATGAGTATTTTAAGGGATGAAAGATTTGATGAGGCCTATAGAACTCTGAGAGAGTATGCCATGAGAATGGCTAGGAGAGGCTATGTCACTGCCCATGGAGGTAATCTCTCCATTAAGAGTGGGAGCACTGTTTACATTACAAGGCATGCCTCATCTCTAGAGGATTTGAAGCGTGAGGATGTGATTCCCATACCCCTGCATGGAGAGCATAGTTTATCGCTTATAGCTTCAACGGATACTCCAATTCACTTGAGGATATATGAGGAAACTGGTCATTTAGCGGTTATACATGGGCATACCCCTTACGCTATTGTACTCTCATTTTTCATGGATAAGATTAAGCCTATCGACGCTGAGGGAGCCTATGTTTTAAAGGAGATTCCAGTTATTGAGGGAAGGGTTGGGACATATGAGCTTGCAGATAGAGTTGCAAAAGCTCTTAAGAAACATTATGCATGTGTTGTAAGAGGGCATGGAACATTTGCAGCTGAAAAGTTCATGGACGTGGCGTATCAGATTCTCTGCATGGTTGAGCATTCAAGCCATATCTTATACAATGTAATGCTGCTGAAGGGACTTGGATACAAGTTTATAGAGCCTAAAGAGCTTTAGCTACTGGACAAACTGTAGAATTGTAAGACCCAGGGAAGAGATTAGCAGGAAAATTGACAGATATTTGATAAATGCCTTAACCATGTTTTCCTCAACGGATGACAATATCATTGATAGTGAAACCGATATTGAGAGAGTGGTCATCGTGAAAATCGTAGTTACCATTGGCGAAAATACGATGCTTGCACCTATCATGCCTGTCAGAGAAGTCATGGGCTTTGCAAGTGAGAGTGTGAAGTAGCATATTATTATGTAGGCTATCAGTGATACTACTGCGACATTGAGCAGAGGGGTTAGAATGGATTTTATCATTGACTTGACTCTCAAGTTGTCTTCGATTATGGCATGAACTTTTTCAACTATGTTTGGGAGATCCTCGCGCCTTATGTTATCCAGTATTGATGATAGCATTGCCTTTATCTCGGGAGTTTTTTCCTCGTCTATGGTTTCAGTTAATGCTTCCTCTATGGGTTTTCCAATAGCTATTTTAGCAGATATTTTGGAGAGAATTCCTTCACTTTGCGATGATTTAAGAAATGCCTCCTCGACGTTGCATCCTATTTCAAGATAGTTTTTGACCTTTTGTATTCCCTTGCTGAAGTTTTTGAGCTTCATTGTCTTCCTTTTCTCATTGAGTATGATTTTAACCGCTGGAATTATGGTTGCAATTGATAGGATCCAGAGTAGAGCCACCGTGAGATCCATTTTAGGCGCCCCATGCAATTCTCCTCATAAGGTAGGAGATTGCAATTGATAGCAGTGGGAGTGTTGCTGGTATTAGCATGGTTGTAACTGGTATTTTACCTGATAGTGTTAGGAATGAGAAAATGGTTGCCATTGATGGGAAAAGTATGAATATTCCTCCTATGAATGGGTTTAATAGTGACAGCATTCTCTTGGCTTTAGCTATTTTCTTTACGTGTTCCTCGACTATTGTCTTATAGGATTTTTCAATGAAGTTTCCTAGTTTTCCATGTGTTTCGTTTTCAAAGAGTTCTGTAATGAATGCTCTCCATATATTTGACTTTATGTTCTTGATTATGTCTTGGAGTGGAGCATTTAAAATGAATTTTCTGATGTAGATTTCCCTGCATAGCTTACTTGTCTCCTCCAGGCACCTCTGTTTTGCAAGTGTCTCAAATATAGTGATCGTGTTCATTTCCTCGCTTGATATGCTGTTTAGCAGTGATATTGCCGTATAGAATTCCTTGTCTAGTTTACTCCAGTTGATTTCTTTCCTCATAGTATTTCACGATTTCTCTCCTGAATAGAGTGTAGTCGTGGTTTTCTATGAGGCATTTTCTCAGGAATTCTGTTCGCGCCCTTAACTCGTTTTCCACGTGAATTGGGTTCATGAGGGTTTTTGAGAGATTGTATATGAGCTGTGTGGGATAGGCTTTCCTAAATTCTCCCTCTTGGAAGACATATGTGATCTGTGAGAGTAGCCTTTCCCCTGTCTCGTCTGTTCCAAGTATTTCCTCTATTGAGAGGACCTTTCTATGGATTCCGGTTTGAGTTGTAAAGGCTTTGAGTGTTACTATGACGTTTATTTGAGCTATTTGCCGTGGCTTTAGGTTTATTGGCTTGCTTTCAAGTCTTCTTATCACTTCCCTTGCACTTTCAGCGTGTATTGTGCTCATTCCAAGTATACCGGAGTTTAGTGCTTGAACCCATGTGGTTGCTTCAAAGGGTTTTCTTATCTCTCCAACTATGAAGTAGTCTGGCCGCTGTCTGAGAACTTCACTAAATAACCTCATCTCAGATTTTTCATCGCTGTAATATAGTGGAAGCCAGTTTTCATGTAGTATGTTGATTTCAGGGGTTGACTCCAGCGTTACTATCCTTTTCTCAGGGGGTATAAGGCTTAAAAGGGCTTGTACAAAGGTGGTTTTACCAGCTCCGGGTTTCCCACATATTATAAATGATGCCTCAAGATCAACTAGAAGCCATAGATAGGCTGCCATCTCGATCGTTAGAGTCCTGTTTTTGATCAGGTCAAGCAGTGAGAGAGGCTTTGTAAGGAATTTTCTTATCGTGATCGTGGTGTCTTTCGTGAATTTTCCTCCATAGATCATCTGCAGCCTACTGTTGTATGGCAGCTGTCCTTCAACTATTGGGTTTTTGAGGGAGATTCTTTTACCGCACAATGTAGCTATGTTTGATGCTATTCTTGCAAGCTCTTCCTTTGAGAAGATGATGTTCGTCCTTAGGCTTCCATATCTTCTATGGACTATGTAAACTGGCTTATTCGCTTTGTTGACTATGATCTCCTCTATTTCAGGTATTTGTAGGAGTTCAAACAGCTTATCCATTCCATATATTCTCCTTTCAAGGAAGTAGAGAAGCTTGTTCTTTGTATTTGATGGAAGCGGCATTTCCAGTATTGTTTTCCTACCTTCTCTTATAGCCAACTTTTTCAGCTGTTGAACGTTTTCTACTGGGGCTTTAAATGAGATCAGTTTTCTATAGATGCCATCAATCGTGTTTTCAAGTAGTTTATTTTCGTCTTCCGTTAACTCTCTGAGCTTGAGCATAGCTTCTCTTCGCTTAACATTGTACTTTATGCTGAAGATTTCAGTCATAGCTTATCGACTCCAAGAATTTTTAGACCTGTTCTTGCAAGCTTGAAAATGTACTTGTATGATGGAAGTGGCTCAGAAAATTTCTCAATGTCGAGTATGAATTCTTCAGCGTTTGCCCTGTACACTTTATACACGTTTTCCATGTGGCTTGTAAGATAGGCTTCTGAAAGACCGTCTATGCAGTTTACGTCTATTATTAGCCAGAGTATTTTACCTGATTCCGTCACGTTTTTAGCAATTATTTCAGTAACATAGTTTATTCCCTTCTCGAGGATGAACTTCTCAGCTGAGTCTATGCATATTATCTTGGATGTAGAAGATTCGAATACATCCTGAGGGTTCATGGATGTGATGATTTTTGGCCTTAAATTGTATCCAAATCTTTTAGCTATTTTGTTTACGTTTTTCCCTGATAGGTTTACGTAGACGACCTTATCTGATCGCGATAGAATGTGCCATACAACTGCTCTCGCTGCGTAGTAGGCATTGGATACATGCTTTATAAGCGTTGTTTCATCTAGATGACGGGGAATCTCAGCTATGCTAATGCTGGGTCACCTCCATCTCAACAGTGTAAAGAGTTACTTTCAGGATTACAGGCTGTGGAATGGACTGGTATAGTGGGAT
>DRAE01000031.1 GCA_011041895.1 Candidatus Bathyarchaeota archaeon | reverse complement strand
ATTCTGGTAGATGAAAATCTTTTCCCTGTTGAATTCTTTAGGAAAGGTATAAAAACGGCGTAAACCTCTGGGAGAGAGCTCCTTCTCCTAAGTAGATTTATGGCAACTACTTTCTCCACCATATCAGGTGTAACTATTAGGAGATATTTTCTACGATCAGACTTAAGTGGCCCTAGGAAGTCGTTGATTTGAATTATCTTGATATTAATGTTCTTGAATAAGGCTCTTTTTCTGACAAATCTTCGTACATTGTATGCTCTTACTATGTATGGTTGAGTTTTCACTTTCTTGAACTTTGATACGTATCTGTCACTTGTCACGCCTATTGTTAAATTCTCTTTGGCGTATGTTATTGATTTGCCTAGGAAAAATCTATGCCCCTCATGGAGCATATCAAAGGTTCCACCGCAGATTACATTTTTAAAGGAGAAAGGAAACACTTTACTCACTGGCTGCAAGCTTACTCTTGATCTTCTTAAGTCTCGTAAAATCTTCCCTTTCTCGTTCATCGAGATACATCCTTATAAAGGATATTTTTCTCTTTAAGTCGGGAATTAGAAAGTTTTCAAGAACGTTAACTCTTCTCTTTGTTTTCTCGATCTCCATTAGAAGAGATGCAATTGTAGCTTCAAGCTCAGCCAACCGTACTATGAGCTCAAGGGCGCTTTTGCCCTTTTTTATAGCGTCTCCTATGTCCGGTGGAAGCAGTGTCATAAACTTCGGGTATTCTACTTCAGTAAATGAGAAAACTATTACTGGAACCTTCACACCTAGCAAGTTACGCACTTTAAGTTCCATAGTATATGCGTTTCTAGTGGAAATAGATATAGTGTCTAAGGCAAGTCTGGGTGACAGGCTGAGAGTTTTAGCGAAGACTTCAAGTGCCGATTTAAGGATGTTTTCAAGATCCTCTCTTAAAACGCGCACCTCACTTAGATAGTTTTGTATTTCTATGATGAGTGAATCCTGTTTTTCACGTAGGAGGTCTCTACCTCTCTCAGCTAGCTTTAATCTCTCCTTTAAACGCATCAGTTCAAGTCTTGTAGGTTTAACTGCTACTGCCAACTTTGGAACCCCTGTATTTTGGATGCCATTTCTTGATTATATCACTTGGAATTCTCTTTAACTCTTCCTCTGGAAGCATTGCCAGTAGATCCCAGCCGATGTCGAGGGTTTCCTCAAAGGTTCTATTCTCGTAGAAATCTTGTGAAACAAATTCCTTTTCAAAACGATCAGCAAACTCTAAGTATCTCCTATCACGTGGGGATAGAGCTTCCTCACCGACTATGGCCACTAATTCTCTGAGACTTCTTCCCTCCGCATATGCGTAGTAGAGTTGGTCACTTACTCCTCTGTGGTCTTCCCTGGTTAAACCTTTTCCAATACCTTCTTTCATCAGTCTTGAAAGAGATGGGAGAACATTAATTGGAGGATATATCCCTCTCTTGTGAAGCTCTCTATCTATTATAATCTGGCCTTCAGTGATATATCCTGTTAGATCCGGAATTGGATGTGTAATGTCATCGTGAGGCATCGTCAGGATCGGCATCTGAGTTATCGTGCCTTTTCTGCCTCGAATTCTACCTGCTCGCTCGTATATGCTTGCAAGGTCCGAGTACATGTAGCCTGGATAACCTCTTCTTCCAGGAACCTCTTCTCTTGCAGCTGATATCTGCCTCAAGGCCTCAGCGTAGTTTGTCATATCTGTTAGAAGAACCATGACATGGAAATCATGATCGAATGCAAGATGCTCAGCTATTGTTAAGGCTACTCGTGGTGTGAGCAGTCTTTCTATGGCTGGATCGTCTGCCAAATTGAGGACACACACTGTTCTTTCAATTGCACCTGATTTCCTGAGATCCTCGATAAAGAATCTAGCTTCGTCAGATGTGATGCCCATTGCAGCAAAGACTATGACGAACGCCTCAGGTTTTCCAGGGACTGTAGCTTGCCTAAGTATTTGAGCTGCTATAAGGTTGTGTGGTAAACCGAATCCTGAGAATAGTGGAAGCTTTTGCCCTCTAACTAGTGTGTTCATTCCATCGATCGCTGATATCCCCGTTTGAATAGGTTCTCTGGGATATTCTCTACAGTATGGATTTATGGGGGCGCCATTGACGTCTCTAAAGTCCTCTGGTATTGGGTCAGGCAGACCATCTATTGGATGCCCAGATCCATCTAGGATTCTACCGAGTAAATCAGTTGAAACAGGTACCTCCAGTGTCTCTCCTGTGAATATTACCTTCGTATCAGCTGCGTTTAAACCCTCTGTTCCCTCAAATACTTGGATTAGAGCATAGTTTTGAGCTACTTCAAGCACTTGACCTCTTCTCTCACTTCCATCGGGGGCCACTATCCTGACATACTCTCCAAAAGCTATGTCATGCGTTCTTTTTACGAATAGCAGTGGCCCTTGAATGCTCTCTATCGTTTTATACATTTTTCCAGCTCTAACAACGTTTACTCCCCTATACATGTTGGAACACCCATCTCAGAAAATTCTTTGTCTATCTCCTCGTTTATAAGCGCTATTTCCTTCTCATATACGTCATATGGAAGCTCCTTCATTCTACTGATTTTAACGGTGACTGGAAGCGAGAAGATCTTGTCGACTCCTATACCTTTCTTTACGGCCTCCATGGCATGCTTATGGAAATGCAGAATCGTTTTGAGCATTAGCACGCTCTTCTTGATTGGGCAGTATGTATCGATTTCATGAAACGCACTCTGCATTAGAAAGTCCTCTCTGATCATTCTGGCTATCTCTAGGATCTCCTTCTCTCTTGGAGAAAGCGCATCTGGGCCAACTACTCTAACTATTTCGAGAAGTTCAGCTTCCTTGGCAAGTAGTGAGAGAGCTTTCTTTCTATATTCTAAGAAGTTTCTGTCGACTTTTTCCTCAAAGTATTTTTTCAAGGCTTCAGTGTAGAGCGTATAGCTTCTCATCCAGTTTATAGCTGGGAAATGTCTTCTATAAGCGAGCTCTGTGTCGAGTGCCCAGAAAACCTTTACAACTCTTAGAGTATTCTGCGTAACTGGCTCAGAGAAATCTCCTCCCTGTGGCGATACTGCTCCAACGACCGATATTGAACCTACCCTAGGCTTTGATCCCAGGGTTTCAACAACACCGGCACGTTCATAGAATTCAGCTATCTTAGCGGCTAAATAGGCTGGGTAGCCCTCTTCTCCAGGCATCTCCTCTAGACGTGAGCTTATTTCTCTCAATGCCTCAGCCCATCTGCTTGTTGAATCAGCCATTAAAGCTACATCGTAGCCCATGTCTCTGTAGTATTCTGCTATGGTGATTCCAGTGTAAATGCTGGCTTCACGTGCAGCAACAGGCATGTTCGATGTATTTGCTATGAGAATTGTTCTCTCCATTAACGGCCTTCCTGTCCTCGGGTCCTTTAACTCTGGGAATCGCTCAAGAACCTCGGTCATCTCATTGCCTCGTTCTCCACATCCGATATAGACAATTATGTCAGCGTCAGCCCACTGTGCTAACTGATGTTGCATCACAGTCTTACCAGTGCCGAACCCTCCTGGGATGGCAGCCACTCCTCCTTTAGCAATAAAGAAGAACACATCGATTATTCTCTGCCCAGTTATTAGAGGGGTTGTTGGAGGAAGTCTTCTTTTGAATCTCCTTGGCCTCCTAACAGGCCACTTATGCACAGCACATATTTCAACTACTTTACCCTCAGGAGTCTTGATTTTTACTATTGTATCTTTTACGGTAAGTTTATCCTCTTCATTGACCTCAACGATCTTACCCCTTATCCCAGGTGGAACCATTATCCTATGTTCTATCGTCTTAGTCTCTTGAGTAACTGCTATTATATCCCCTTCCTCAACTCTGTCTCCAACCTTGACAAGCTTCTTCATTTTCCATTTTTTATCCATTGGAAGCGGGGTAGCCTCGACCCCCCTACTAATGAAGTCGCCTACAGCCTTGGCAATTTCTGGAAGAGGTCTTTGAATACCATCGTATATCATTCCAATGAGACCGGGGCCAAGCGTTGCTGAAAGCATTTCACCAGTTCCAATAACCTTTTCACCTGGTCGAAGACCCTCGGTCCTCTCATATACTTGAATCGTAACCTCGTTTCCTCGCACCAGTATTATTTCACCTATAAGTTCCTCTTCTCCCACTCTAACGGCTTCATACATCTTTGCTCCATGTAAACCAACAGCCTTTACAACAGGACCACTAATCTCAGTTATTTTACCTATTCTCTCCATCGAGATCACCCCATCCTTACACCTAACACCTTTCTCAGTAGATCTAATAGCTCCATTGGCTTAGCCTTTAGAGAGAGATCACTTATCTCAACAATTATGGGGTAGACTTCCCCCCTAGACTTAATTTTGTCAATTTCATCCCTTACAGCATCAGCGTATCTTTGACTGATGGCTATTATTGAGATATCTTTCTCTAAGAGCAACTCAGATAGAATATTTTTTATGTTTTCAGGATTTAATGGAAGAGTGTAAACTTTCTCCACTCCCACAAGCTTAAATATCTCATATTCCTGTGGACCTATGAAAGCTATTCTACTCAAGGTCATTCACCAAATAGGGTTTTTGCTATTAGCATGATGAACTTTGGTCTCAACTTTTCCAACATTGTTTCGAGAGAGTTGTCCACAGCTATGCTTCCATCGATGGATGATACTTTAACACCTATGTTTAACCCATTAGCTTCCTTAAATGTGATGAAGGGAGTAAACCCTAGATTTCTCTTTACATCCTCGATTACATCGTCTTTCATTTCCATTAGAAGCTTTAGATCCTCTTTCGAGGCATATACAACTACTTCCTTTAATCCTAGTGTAGTTATGGATGCTGAAGCTATTTTCCTTAGGAAGGTTGGATACCATTCTAAGGATCTTATATTTGAAACTATGTGAGAAACAGCATCTTTGAAAATGGAATCTATGATCTTGTTCTTTTCTTCAAGCACTTTTATTCGCGATTCGAATCTTGCCGAGCTTATTCTTCGGATTCTCTCTGCCTCTATCTTCTTCATTAACTTCTCTATCTCCATTCTTCGATAATCTTCAACCTGTTTGCGAGCTTTTGCAATTATTGCTTCAGCACGTTTCTCTGCATCCTTTACTATTGCATTTGCCCTCGATCTTCCTTTGGCGAGTATAGCCTCTCTAACCTTTACCTCTTCACTCACCAGCATCACCTATAACCATTTCTTTAAGCGTCTCAGTAACTTGATTTATCACAGCTTCTCTTTTCTTGAGGGCAATTTCATGTAGCTTCTTGATGGTCTTCTCGGTCTCGTTCATTATTTTCCTAATTTCTCTCTCAATTTTCCTTAATTCTTTTTTCTCAAGTTCCTTAAGCTCCTTCTCGACAGCCTTCTTACCGCTTTCAATGATTTCAGAGGCCTTTCTCTCAGCTTCTTTCTCAATGATCTTTGCTTTTCTATATGCATCTGCAATTATTTTCTCAGCTTCCCGTGAAGCTTCCTCTAATACTTCAAGGATTTTCTCCTCGGACATTCTATAGTCCCCTTGTCAAACTTTTAACAACCCAATCAGACGGTATTATTTCACCACAATAATTGCACACAAGCGTTAGTGGAGACTCCGATTTCAAGTGGAAAATAGGTGTTATAGGCTCATTTTCCTTATTGCTTATGCATCTTGGATTTGGGCATTTTATCAGGTTATATATGGTTTCGGGAACTTTCACCTTTCTTTTTTCGATAACATTAAAGTCTCGAATAATGTTTATGGTTGCAGACGGAGCTATAAGCGCTATCTTGTTAACTTCTTCCATGGTTAATTCTCTATTCTCGATTTTAATTATATCCTTTTTCCCAAACTTCTTACTTTTAACGTTCATTGCAACCGTTATAACATTGCTTTCTCTACCGGATATACCGAGAATCTTGAGAACAATTAATGCTCTTCCAGCTGGTATGTGATCGATCACAGTGCCATCCCGTATTTTGTCTATTTTAAGCTTCTGCTCCATTTTAGTGAAATATACGACTAGGTAATAATAATAATGAAAATGACTCTCACAGGAAAGGATTTGATATCTACAAAGGACTTGACTAGAGAAGACTACGAGTATATATTTGAAATCACCAAGAGAATAGAGGGTAGAAATGCTCAAGGGCTAACACATGTTCTCCCTGATAGGATAATTGCACTGCTGTTCTTTGAACCAAGCACAAGGACCCGGCTAAGCTTTTCCACAGCTGTGAAGAGGCTTGGAGGGGAAACGATAGGTTTTTCAGGAGAAGAGGCAACCTCTATAATGAAAGGGGAAAACTTGGCTGACACTATAAGAGTAGTAGAGCAGTATGCCGACGCAATAGTTATAAGGCATCCACTAGATGGATCCGCAAAATATGCAGCACAAGTTGCAAATATCCCTGTAATAAACGCTGGGTCAGGTGCTGAGGAGCATCCTACACAAGCGCTTCTGGATCTCTACACTATACTTAGGGAAAAGGGTACAATAGACGAATTAACCATAGGCCTTATAGGAGATCTCAGGTACAGCAGAACAGTTCACTCTCTACTGTATGCACTTACAAACTTTGATGTAACCGTGTATCTAATATCGCCTCCACTGCTTAAGCTTGGAGAGTCTATTAAAGGCCACCTTCATGAGAAGGGGGTGCATTTCAAGGAATTTGACAACTTAGCTGATTGCATAAGCGAGCTCGATGTGCTCTATGTCACAAGGATACAGAGGGAGAGATTTGTCCACCCTGAAGAGTACTTGAAGGTTAAGGATAGCTATAAGATTAACATGAAAACCCTAAGTAATGCAAAGGAGAACTTGATAGTGATGCATCCACTTCCAAGAGTAGGTGAGATTTCACATGAAGTTGACAATACAAGTCATGCAGTATATTTCAAGCAAGTAAGATATGGCCTATATGTTAGGATGGCCATCTTATCAATGATCTTTGGAAGGGAAGACCGAATTACGGGTTAAAGATACTAGGGAGAAACTTTTTGGCAGTATTCTATTCAATACTCTTGGTATAAACTTGACTCTTTTCAGACATAACTTTAGTATTGAGCCTCCCTTGTAAAATGAGTTTAACGATAAAATTCTTCTTATAGGATAGTGAGCGGAAATGTCTACTGGACCATAATATGGGGCAACGTCTAATGTTGAAAGCTTTCTTCCCTTCATCATCCTCTCAAACATTTCAGGGTCATTGAATTGAGCAAGCTGGACGTTGGAGTCTTTCCCAAATACGTCCTTTATCGTAGATTCCAAATTCTCAACTATTCTCCTAGCAGAATAAAATGACCTGTGATCATACTCTATATGTGGAGAACCTGAAACGTGTTTAACTAAAACTCTTATTGAAACAGGTATTATCATGTGGAGGAATTTTGGATGGGAGTTTTCACGTGGAATAACTCTTTTAAGAAACTTTTCTTTTTCATTAAAAACCCTCTCTAATTTTTTAAGTATCTCATGTATTTCTTCGAACATCTTATCCTCATCTTGAACTTTCTTGAAAACATTGTACATGTCTATGAAAACACATGAGGCTATTGCATCGAACAAGTTAGGATCTATGCACGCCACAGATCCTGAAAAAACTTCATGTTCTACACGAGGTCTTACGAACATGACATTATCAAAACCTACCTTGTTTGATAGTAAATGCAATATCTGTTCAGATAGAAAGTACTCTACGCTCTCATATCTTGACTTAAAAACTATGAATGTTGTTAGATTGCTCTTTAACGATAGGAAGATGTTGATTATGACGTTGAATGAAATCCCTAAGTTAGCATTTAAAGTTATGGATTTGACTGCCAGATTTCGCAATGAAATAGAGGTTATTTCAAGAAGCTTAAGCAAATTCTCAACAT
>DRAE01000042.1 GCA_011041895.1 Candidatus Bathyarchaeota archaeon | reverse complement strand
CATGCAGAGGACCACTTTATGTTGTTGACCATGATTTTGGAAGATTTAGTGTGGGTATATCATCTAGGATAGGGATAAGTGCTGGAAAGGATAGATTATGGCGGTTCTATATTAAAGGGAATAGGTTTGTATCAAGGAGAGGATAAGCTTGAAAGCCTATCTCTCAGTTCCGATAATTAGCAATAGAAGCCTTGAAAGAGCACGGAAAATAGCTGAAATTTTAGAGAGACACGGTGTAGATATAATTTCAAAATGGGTTTTGAGCGAGGATCCTGGATGGAGCTTAAGCCCATCTAAGGTATTTAACCGAGATGTTAGAGGAGTTGAGAAATGTGATTTCTTGGTAGCTGATGTCAATGAGCCCAGTATTGGAGTAGGAATTGAAATTGCACTTGCATGGAAAATGGGAAAGCCCATTATATGCCTATTCGAGAAGGGAAGAAGAGTTTCATATATGGTTCTTGGAATGACGAATGTGATACTACTTGAATATAGCAACTATGATGAGCTTGAGAAGCTGCTTGAAGAGGCTTTGAAGAATTTAGGCATAAAGAGATCTTCTAATCTAACCTGTAAAAGGGAGACATCTTGAACTTTAAATATGATCCTGAACGGTATATTCTCTTGTTCAAGTTTGTTCAGAAGTTTTTCATCCGCTACAACTCTTAGAGAATGCTTATCGATCCCAACCAGAGAGAAGGATTTAGAGAGTCTTTTCAGCACAGCCTTTGCAGCTTTAACTGTTGGAACAAGTTTTGAGGGATTCTTTGATGGAGTAAATGGAGCTAATTCAACTGGTAAGATTCTTCCATTGACAAGCTTTATCTTATAAGCTGTCACATATACTCCTTTAAGCCAAGCTTTTCTCATGGACTCGTATAACAGAGAATCTGTTTCATAGTTTATGGCCACGATTTCAACACGTTGAATTGGAACAATGAATAGAATTGCTGCAAAGACTCCTTTATCCATAAGCTTAATCAGCGTCTCAACATGTCTTCTTCCACGTTCAGTAGGGGCGTCTGGAAATAACCCTATATTTCCTCTGGCCAGTGTACATCCTTTCACCTCTAAAAGCACGTTGGTTTCATTGCATCTGAGCATGAAATCTATTCTTGAATGATTAATTTTAACTTCTTTTTCAGCTATTTCACATCCTGATAGAAGTGGGATTAAACCTATCTTGATAAGGTTGGAAGCTATTTCACTGTGTAGCCTAGTGTTTATCAGAACCCATTCTCCAAAGTGTTTGATCGCTAGAACTTCATACCTTGTTTTTCTTTTGGGGCTTTTACCTCTATCTATTAAAAGCATTTCTCTTTCAGGAATCAAGAGTTCACTTAGTCTACCTGAGTCTCTTAAATTGGCATTTATATTTTCTCCATGCAGTCTAACTAATGCAGTAAACCTGTTTAGTCTTTCAAGGAAAATTGCTTTTACTATTGGCTCTTCTATTTTTGCAAGTGACATTGGCACCTCTATATTGTATCTGGGGTATATTTAAGTAATATGAGTGAACGGAGAGCCGCTTGGAAATCCCGTATTGGTGCAATGTTTGCCTTCATGGCTGCTACCGTGGGTCTTGGAAGCCTCTGGAGATTCCCATATAAGGTTGGCATATATGGTGGGGCAGCGTTCCTAGTCGCATACTTTATATGCTATCTTCTCATAGGGATTCCAGCTTATATTGGGGAAACCGTATTTGGTAAATTGACTAGAAGAGGTCCCGCTGGAGCCTTTAAGAAAGCCATTGAAGAAGTGAAAGCTAGGAAAGAGTGGTCGCTTGTAGGGCATCTAACCGTGATCTTTGGAACTATACTGAATGCACAGTACCTCGTTGTGGTTGGATGGACTATAATTTATCTTGGGCTATCCCTTACGGGAAGTATTTTCACAACGGATCAAGCTGCTCTTGAAAACTTGTGGAACAGCGTGTTTCCAGGATGGATTTCAGTTATAGGCCTTCTCATAGCTACGCTATACTGTACAGTGTCCATTATACGTGGAGTAAGTGAGGGAATCGAAAAAATTACAAGCATTCTGATGCCCACCCTCTTTATTCTGCTCATAATAGGATGTATACGTGCTCTGACTTTGGAGGGGGCTTTTAAGGGTGTCGAGTTTCTATTTATGCCCAATATTGAGAAGCTGTTTGAAGCAAGTACATGGCTTCAAGCCCTTGGGCAAGTGTACTTTACAACTGCCCTTGGAATAGGCTTTATAATAACCTATGGAAGCTACATGTCCAAGAGACAGAAGGTTACATGGAATACCTATATGGTAGCCGTAGGAGATAATCTGGCATCCATTCTCGCTGGATTAGCCATATTCCCAGCAGTGTTTGCACTTGGCCTACATCCAGCTGCTGGAGCGAAGCTGGCCTTCGTAGTTCTGCCACAGGTTTTTGCTAGAATGCCACTTGGAGCAATATTCAGCGTAATGTTCTTCCTAGGATTTGCAATAGCCGCACTTGAAGCCACTAAACCAGCTTTTGAAGTTGCAACCTCTTATCTAATAGATGAATTTAAATTGGATAGAATAAAAGCTGCATTGATTGTAGGAGCTGTAGAATTAATACTTGGAATAACAGCTGCCCTCTCGTTTCAAATATGGGATCTATTTGACAGGATGTGGACTATAATTCCGCCACTAATGGGACTATTCACTTCAATATTTATAGGTTGGAAACTTGACGTTGAGAAAATATGTAGGGAGGAGAATATTGGTAGATGGTGGATCTACACTATTAGATACGCTACTCCTGTAGGGATAACTATTGTATTTATGGCATATGTGCTAGTTAACTTGGGAATTATAAGCTTTTAACCTCGCTCGTAACCTATCATGCAAAGGAATATCAGTGGAGTATCTCCAACATTTTTTATCTGATGTAATTCATTCGATGGAATAAATATGGCATGCCCCGCTCGAACCTCATATTCCTCGTCGCCAAGCCTTACAAGGGCCTTTCCCCTTAAAATGTATATTTCATGTTCCCCTGGATGCCTGTGTAGTGGAGTGTAGCCTCCAGGCATGACGGTGAACCTTCTCATTGCAAAGTTCTTTGCACCAACTTTCTCGTCAATAAGCCACTGTATATACGTATCCTTACAGCCTTCTACATGAACAAACTCCTTTTTAACCTTCCTCTGATGAACTATATATCCCATCTTATCCCCTCCTAATCTTTTTAACAGCCAACATTGCTAGGGCAATAATTACTGCTACGGCAACACATATAATAAGCATTGTTGACAAATTGAATGAAAGTGGTGAAGGACTTACTTGAGATTTATTGCTTACTTTTATAATGATTGTTTGAGAGTTCGAGTTCCCAACTTCATCATATGCTGTTACCTCTAGGATATATGTTCCATCATCTAGTTTGCTTGTATCCAAGCTAAACTCCCATGGGGGACTTGATAGGACACCTACCATGGTACCGTTTAAGTAGATTTCTACTCTGTCTACGCCATAATCGTCGTTGACATTTACGATTATTTTAACAGTCCCTTGCACTGTACTGCCATTTTCAGGGCTTAATATTTCAACTGTTGGTGGAGTGAAGTCTTTAGGCTTAAAGTCGTAGGTGAATGTGACAATGACATTGGATATAGCCATTGG
The DNA here is from genome assembly GCA_011041895.1 of Candidatus Bathyarchaeota archaeon. GTDB lineage: Archaea > Thermoproteota > DRAE01 > DRAE01 > DRAE01 > DRAE01. The sequence goes on along the minus strand of DRAE01000042.1, from coordinate 4,300 downwards.
AGTAGTACTTGAGATTACGATTGTATTGTCACTTACACTATAGGATGCTTGTCCACAGTCGACGCTTACCCCTGTAGATCCCATAGGCAGTATAATCACGATTGACGAGTTTATTAAAGGTATGAAACCTGACCTCATGAAAAACGCATTTAGATCAAAAACGTGAATACCAGAGCCTGAAAGGCCACTATCTATCCTAGCATTGACTGACACTGTACATACTCTCTGAACGATTTCATCCGATACTGTAAAAGAGATGGATATCCTCTTGCAAGAGTATATCCAGTTTTCATTTATCAGCTTCTTGAGTCCATTCGAGGGAGTAGCATTTGCAAATACCTTTGGAACTATGGAAAAATCGCCGCTTCCATTAAATACGTATATGTGGCCTCCTCGCTCATGTGATTCAGATACTTTCTGAAATGATATTCCATAAAATCTTGCAGAGAATATTGTTTGAACCGTAGACGCTCTAGAGTTTGCCTCGGATTGAGGAAGCGAGAAGGGATATCTTATGAATAAGTTTGCTCTCGAGTCCTCACCTAGTGTTACAATCAGCGTTGCATGGCATTCACTGAAGCAGCTACGTGATACATCTATTCCAAAGGATACATTTGGATAGGGTCCTGAAAGAGAATATTCTATATTTGCAAAGCCTATTTCATCTATTGTTATTGTGAGGCACTCAAGCTGTATCTCCTCCTGTCCCGTCACAGTAGTTGTAGTTACTGTGCACACTGCAAAGCACAGTGCTAATAGTAGGATGGAAGCTAATGCCCGGTTCATGGTAAATCATTAAAATGTAGAGGCTCACAGAAAAATAATTGATGTCTAATAAGATAACCGTGGAAGAGTATAGGAGAAGGCACTCGGTTTTCTGGGATAGTGTCTGGAGGGAGGCTGTAAAGCCTAATTGTTTTAAATGCCTTGACATAGCTACTGGAAGTGGCTCCTCGGCAGGTAAGCTCTATGAGATAACTCATGGAGTGATCGCTTCAATAGATGTATGCGAGAACGCTTTAGCAAATGCACGTGAAAGAATTCCAGTTGAAGTTGCACTTGTACAGTGCGATGCTTCTAAGCTTCCTTTCAGGAGCGCATCTATGGAACTCATAGTCATACACTTTACATTCCATGAAATCCCTCCTGAGAAGAGGAAGTTGCTTCTCATGGAGTGCCGTAGGGTGTTGAAGAGGAAAGGTAGAATCTGTGTAATTGATGGGCATGTACGTGACAGGCATAGCTTGAGATATTGGCTGACGGATATTGTAACCAAGATGGCTCTTGAAAGTGGAAAATATCATGAGAACTATCCTGAGGCCTCAGCTATAGCAAGGGAGCTAGCAGTAGCAGGGTTTGAGGTTGAGATTGAGAGGGCTTTAGTGAATGATACGCCCGTACCTGATGAAATTATTGAATGGTATGTGAAGGAGCTTAGAGAGAAATTCCCTAATGCCTGTGAGAAGTTTTTAGAGGAGCTTAACAGATTTAAGGAAACTGCTTTAAAAGAGGGATTAGAGTCACTTGGTGCAACCCTGGTTGTGGGAGTTAAGAGGTGAATTTCCATGAGAAAGTTTAGAATTGGAGAAATGACATGGTCTGAATTTGCTGAATGGCTTGAAAAGGTGAACAGTATCGTTTTAATTCCAATCGGCTCACTTGAGCAGCATGGCCCTCATCTTCCAATGGATACTGACGCCTATGATGCAGAGTATGTGTGCAATGAAGTGGCTAAGAGACTTTTAAACGATGTATGGCCACTCGTGGCTCCAACTATAAACTATGGAGTATCAATGCATCACATGGATTTCCCCGGCACAGTAACGCTCTCACCTAAAACATTGATAGACATGCTAGTTGATATATGCGGGTCTCTCATAAAGCATGGAGTTAAAAGGATACTGATTATAAACGGCCATGGTGGAAACACTCCATCGATACAGGTTGCATGCCAGATAATAAAGTACAGGCATCCGGAAGTCTTCATTGGAACAGATCTAATGGGCTTGGCGAAAAGCGTAAAGGAGAAGATATTTGAGTCAAAGGAACATGACATCCATGCTGGAGAGTCCGAGACTTCAACTTCACTAGCAAACAGAGAAAAACTAGTCAAAGTCAAGGAAATAGAAAAAACTAGTAAGAAGCCTTTTAAGCCTGAACTACTGGAAATTGGGAGAATACCATCTGGAGACCGAATAGACTATTATGCAATAAACGTGAAACAGATAAGCGAACTAGGGTACATGGGATACCCATGGAAAGCTGACAAGAAAAAAGGAGAGAAAATGCTAAAAGCCTACATAGAGAACTTGGCAATCTTTATAAGAAAGCTATGCAAATCCCAGACACAACTTTAGAGGCAAATCAACTAAAATTTAACTTATGCAGGTTCAAAATGCAACTTAAAAATATAGACATTAGGCTAATAGTCTGATATTGGATACTTTATCACGTAATTTCTTGCTCAAGGATTCATCCAGCGTTGTTAGAGGACAGTTCATGTTAAATGCTAGTGCAAGGTATAGTGCATCATATACAGTGATCCCATACCTAAAAGCTACCTGCAGAGCATCTCCAATCAAGTTTTTTGACGGATAAATTTTTGAGGTGTTCTCTATTAGAGGGTTAATGCTTTTAGCCAATTTTCTTGATGTAGACTCCGGTATTCTCTTCAGTAAAAATGTATGCTTCCAAAGTGCATTTGCAGTTTCCACTATGGCTAGATCCAGTGTTAGCAGGGAGCCAATGTTTTCCTCAAGGAATTTTCTTGATTTTTGACTGAACTGATCTTTGACTATAACGCTTGCATATATGCTTGCGTCAACGACATACATTATCCTCTCTCCCGATATTCTCTAATAGACTTCCAAGCCGGCTCACTAGATGCTGGAATGCTGGCAGTAATAGACGATATGTAATCGATGATCTCCTTAGCTTCAATTTCTCTAATTTTTGACTCTATAAACCCTTCAATCTCTTTTCTCCAATCTATCTTGACCTTTCTCATTTTATCCTTTAAGTCCTTTCTTATTCTGATGCTTAGTGTCTCGGTTCTCACGTTACATCATAAGTACCAACTGCGGAGCTGTATATAAATTTGTATACAAATTTGTATACAAAAACCAGTAAATATGCAAGGTATTGTTGTTCTATAGCATGGCTGTTTCTTTGCAGTATATGTTGTCGTTTCTCCTTCTTATGAATCTTGGGCATTTTGAGCATTCGCTTGCTAGTATGACGTTTTGGTCTTCTGGGCATACTAGTAGTTCTAAGTTTAAGACTTTGTATCTGGGAGGTTTTGGCTCTTCCCCGTATTTTTCCCTGAAGTCTTCATAGATTAGTGCTGGGTTTAGTGGGTTTTCTAGGTCTACTACTATTTTCAGTTTTCTTATTGGGACTTCTCTTATTGTTGCCTGCATTATTCTTCGCCTCTCTTGGAGAGTATTTCTAGCCATGGATTGTCTTCAAAGAATGATGGTAGTCCCTCTCTTCTAGGCTTTACTGGTTTCTTTCTTGGCTTTGTCTCAGATATTGTTATCTGAGGCTCTGCTCTTTCTACGGGGGCTTCCCTTACCGTTGACTCTAGTTGGTCTATTCTGTCAAATATTTCCGAGATTTTCTCTTCTATGGATTTTACCTGATGTGATAGATGATCTAGTCTTGCTAGGATTATGTTTGTTGATACTACTGGAGGCTTTGTTCTTGCCCTGATCACTTCCAGTATTTCATCTCTTGATGCGATTAAAACTCCTATTCCAAATTTCTCGAAGACTTCATCGTTTAACTGCGTTGCAACGAGCGGGGATAGCAGCACATAGGCTTCATGGCAAAAGTTCATTGCTCTGAGAAGCTCGAATATTCCTGTGAGAAAGAGGTGTTTATCGGTTACAGCTTTATCGTCTAGAATTCTCACGCACACATACTTTTTACCATCTGTGAATACGTGTACTTCTCCTAGGCTTACATCCGATACTTCGTGATGTGAAATTTCTCTAAAACCTTTCTCCTCCATGTATTGCTTCAGCATGTCAAGAAGGGGGGCGGGCAAGGTTTACACCTAGTGGAGGATGAGCCACCCCTCCATTCTCTCCCATGTCCATTTATATGTATCTGGGACAGCATATCCATAAACTATGCATCCTCTCCATACACTATATTTTGGCTCCCTCGTCATTTCAACGTCAACTTTCTCAATTCCCTTCTCCTTTAGCAACAGCTTTATTTTTGTAGGTGAGTCAACTGCCACATCCTTGAACTTTTCTGGCCGTTTCCACTCAAAGTTTCCACCTGAGAGTAGAAT
>DRAE01000054.1 GCA_011041895.1 Candidatus Bathyarchaeota archaeon | reverse complement strand
TACACGATTACATATCATCTCTCGAAGAGCAAGTGTCATCTCTGAAAAAGGACAACCAAATACTGCGCGAGAGATTGCTTGAGGCAGAGAAATCCTACAAGGAAAAAATTGAAAGCTATGAAAGGGAGATAGACCAGCTGAGAAAGGAATGTAATGAACTTAGGAAGATCCTGGTAGATGAAATAAACAGGAAGCTTTCAATACTTATATCAGATCTTCGATCCATGCTAAACATGCTGAGAAGTGAGATTGTAAAAAAGCTATAACGATACATCCTGTATATAGATTTCGACACCTCAAGCTAATACTTTAAGGTGATAAATATGAGCTTAGAGATATGGGTTGAAAAATATAGGCCAAAAACGCTCGATGAAATAGTCGACAGGGAAGAAATAGTTGCAAGGCTAAAAGAGTTTGTAGAAAACAAGACGATGCCTCATCTCCTCTTCGCCGGACCCCCCGGAACAACAAAGACTACAGCAGCTCTATGTCTTGCAAGAGATATGCTTGGCAAACACTTCAGCGACGCATTTTTAGAACTTAATGCGTCAGATGCACGAGGGATAGATGTTGTCCGTGGAAGGATTAAGAACTTTGCTGAGGCTAAGATACCAAGTGGTGTTCCATTCAAAATTCTCGTCCTCGATGAAGCAGATAATATGACTTCAGATGCTCAGCAGGCTCTCAGAAGAACAATGGAAAAATACACGAGAACATGTAGATTCATCTTGATATGCAATTACCTTGGAAAAATTATAGAGCCCATACAGTCAAGATGCGCGCTCTTTAGATTCCCTCCAATGGAGAAAAAGTACGTTGAGTTAATGCTCAGGAGAATAGCTGAAAACGAAAACGTTGATCTGAGAGATGATGGTCTTGAGGCAATAATAGAGGTATCACAGGGAGATATGAGGAAAGCTATAAATACTCTTCAAGCGGTAGCTGCCTTTGAAAAGCCAATAACGTATGACCTTGTCTATGATGTGCTTGGGAAAGCCAGCCCCGTAGAAGTCAAGCAAATGATCGAAACAGCTTATAAAGGAAACTTCGAGGAGGCTAGAAGGCTTCTGAACAGTTTACTTTATGAGAAGGGAATAGCTCCATCTGATATAATTGCTGAGGCATATAGTCAGATTCTTAGGATGGATGGCATTCCACATGAGGATAGAATAAAGCTGATCAAGGCACTTGGAGAAATAGACTATAGGCTTGTAGAGGGATCATCACCGGATATACAGCTTAACATGTTCCTTGCAGAGCTTTACTTGCTAGGTAGAAAGTATTCAGTTTAAAACCTTGAAAGGCATGTAAAATGTGCCCAGTTCCATGGACTATAAAGTACGCTCCTAAGAGATTAGCTGAAGTCTATGGAAATGACAAAGCGAAGGAGGAGCTTAAAAACTGGCTGCTTAAAGGGCTATGGCGTGAAAAAGCTGCCTTCCTGTATGGACCCCCTGGAGTGGGTAAAACTTCAGCTGCAATATGTATTGCCAGAGATTTTGGCTTCTTTCTCATAGAGTTTTCAGCAAGTGAATCAAGAGACGCTGAAGTGATCCGAAAAAAGATACTTGATCACGTCCACGACTCTACATTGTTCGGTAAAAGAATGGTTCTTTTCGATGACGTAGACATAGTTTTCTCAAAATTTGATACAGGTGCTCTCCCAGCAATAATAGAGGTAATCAAGTCTAAAAGAGTTCCAGTCGTTCTAACAGCAGCTAATTTCTATGACCCAAAACTTGTCCCACTTAGAAGATACTCTTATCCAATAGAGTTTAAGAGACTGTCAATGAGAGACATTGTGAGGAACCTAGAGAGAATATGTCGGCTAGAGGGAATAGAATGTGATCCAATGGCTTTAAGAGAAATCGCTAAGAGAGCCTACGGTGACATGAGATCTGCTATAAATGATCTCCAGTTCATAGCAGCTGGAAGAAGGAAGGTAACTGTAGATGATGTTAAGGCTCTTGTAGCATATAGAAATAGGGAACTTAATATATTTGAGACGCTTGGCCGATTTTTCAAAGCCGATTCAATTCCAAGGGCCATGGCTGCATTGACAAATAGTATGGTCGAGTTTGACCTACTGATAAAGTGGGTTAATGAAAACGTGTGGAGGGCGCTAAACGATCCTAGCGATATCAAAAACGTCTATGATGTACTATCATGGGCTGACATATACGGTAAAAGAGCAAACGCTACACAAGCGTGGCATTTAATGAAATATATGATGGCTTTAACAGCGTCCGTCCCATTAGCTGCCAGGAAAGGTCTAAAATCATTTGTACGTGGAATGACGTTTCCTCTCTCAGTTAAGATGGCAAGCTTGACTAAGGAGAAGCGAGATTATCTGGAAAACATGTGCCGTAAAATAGCGCGTAAGTGTCATTTATCAACCAAGGGTGCAATGCGTGATATAGTTCCATACCTGAAAATAATGCTTGAGGCGAATCCAAAATATGGGAGGAAAGTCGCTAGAAGTCTAGGTCTCTCCTCGGAAGAAATAAACTTCCTTGTCACGGGAAGGCTTCCAAGAGAGGGAAGCCGAAGGTTAGAGTATCGATAAATAATTCTATATTCTTTTTAACCGATATCTTAGATTGACCTCGATATGATGGAGGCATTATACGATTACATACTTGACCTGTTAAAGATCGAAGGGTTGACCGCTAAAGTTGAAGTTGAGTTCCTAGAGAAGCCTCCTAAAATAACCGTAGGCGGTATATCCTTAAGGAATATTGACAAAGGCGTTAGAGTAATGCTGCCATTTTGGATGGCTTTGCTTCTTAAGCAACATAATCTTGTTAGAGTAATTGGAGAGCTGGATGAGCGTAAGCTTAAAAACAGTATATTCAACGAGAGGACTATGAGTAGAGTTTTGGCGGAGGTAGGGGCTTTCCCGTACATGCATACGTACTCCATGATATCAAAACTGGATCCTGAGAATAGGAAGAGAATTAAAAGACTGGTTGAAAGGCTTATAAGTCTTAGACTAGGTAAAATAGTTCATTTCATCCCTTTGTCAGCTTCCCCTTCGAACATTTCAAACATAAGTAGTGAAGAGAAATTTCTCTATGAAAACATTAAGAAAATGTTAGAAACATGGAAAAGGAAACTTGAGGAGTTTGAATAAATGGAGCCTACAACTAATGAAGCTTTGAAAGAATTAAATGTAGGAGAGCTATTTGAGCGTTTCATAAGCACATTTGAAGATGAAAAAGGTAGGCTAAAGTATAGACGCTTAATCGAAGAGATGGTTATCGAGGGTAGAAGATCGCTTTTTGTAGATTTTGGAGACATTATAATGTTTAACCAAGAGTTTGCAATGGAGATCCTAAACAGGCCAATGCCCACTCTCAAAGAGATGTCCAGTTCGCTCAAAAGCATATTGATGGAAATAGATAGGTCTTTTGCAGAATCATATGATTCATTCTTTGTTAGAATCTATAATCTGCCAGAGAGTAGAAGGATACTAATAAGAAACTTAAGAGCCGAGCACATAGGGAAGCTCATATCAGTCGAGGGAGTTGTTACCAGAGCAAGTGAGGTGAAACCCTTACTTTATGAGGCTGCATACGAGTGCAAGAGATGTGGTGCAATAAACAAGGTTATACAGCCAATTGATGAATTTAAACAGGTTCCACCTAATAGATGTGAAGTTTGTAACAGTAAGGGGCCATTCACTATAAACACAGAGGAATCAAAGTTCATAGACTGGCAGATAATAAGGATACAGGAGAAGCCGGAGGATCTTCCCGCAGGACAGCTTCCACGATCTATTGAGGTGCTTTTAAAGCATGACTTGGTAGATACAGTGAGACCAGGAGATCACGTCAGGGCAGTTTTGATGATAAAGGCACTTCCAGAGAAAGGGTCGAGTGGAAAAACCCTTGCATTTAAAACATATGCCGAGGCAAACTACATTGAGACAACGGAAAAAGGTTTAGAAGAGATAAAAATAACCGAGGAAGATGTAAGACGAATAAAGCAACTTGCCAAAGACCCTAACCTCTATGAAAAGCTTGTAAATACGATTGCCCCATTCATCCATGGATATAGGAAGATAAAGGAAGCCCTGCTTTTACAGTTGGTTGGAGGTGTACCAATAATCTTAGAAGATGGCACTAGGATTAGAGGCGACATACATATACTGCTTGTAGGAGATCCTGGAACTGCGAAGTCCATGATATTACAGCATGTGTCAAAGATTGCACCTCGCGGAATATATACTGTTGGAAAAGGAGCCACTGCTGCTGGATTGACAGCTTCTGTGGTTCGAGACGCTATAACTGGGACATGGACACTTGAGGCTGGTGCCCTTGTACTAGCTGATCAAGGGCTCTGTGCCATAGACGAGTTTGATAAGATGGATCAAAAAGATAGAGTGGCTATACATGAGGCAATGGAGCAGCAGACTACGAGTATAGCTAAAGCAGGTATAGTGGCTACATTGAATACTAGAGTTGCAATACTTGCCGCTGCTAATCCAAGACTTGGACAATATGACCTCTCAAGGTCGATACCTGAAAACGTCAATTTATCTCCAACAATACTGTCGAGATTTGATCTAATTTTTGTGCTCACGGATCAGCCGGATGCAACTATGGACGCTCAGAAAGTCGATCACATCTTCAAAATACATGAGACAGCAGGCGTGCCCATAGAAGAAGTGATTCCAACAGAACTATTCGTGAAATATATCGCCTATGTGGCAAAGAACTTTAAACCTGTTCTTACAGAAGAGGCTAAGGAGATTCTGAGAGAGTACTATCTCAGGACAAGGAGACTTGGACAGGAGCAGGGAATGGTGTATATCAGTCTCAGACAGCTTCAGTCTCTGATAAGACTGGCACAGGCACATGCAAAGATTTTCATGAGAAATAAGGTGACAGCCGAGGATGCACAAGCAGCTATAGACTTAATGGATTACTATCTCAACAAGGTTCTCATGGTTCAGCAGACAGATTTCATAACCATGGAAACAGGCATGCCACCAAGTCAGAGGAAGATAATGGATCACATATTGAGAACCATTAAAGAGCTCTCAGAGGCCCAAGGTAGAGAGTACGTGGATAAGCTTGACCTTATAAATATTTTAAAGGAGCGATACGGCTACACTGAAACTGATATAGAGAATGCACTGTCAAGGCTAAGCCAAGAGGGATTGATATACTCATCACATCTTGGAAAAATTAAACTCGTCCAAGCTTAACCATGCCGCTTTCAATAGACAGCCTCAACCTTTCAAATGATGTTAAAAAGCTTCTAGCTGAAACTGGCATAAATAAACTCTTTCCATCGCAGGAAGAGGCCATTAAAAATGGGCTACTTAATCTCTCCCATAATTTTCTCATAGTTTTCCCAACATCGGCAGGAAAAACCTTATGCGCTGAACTCTTCATAGTTCAAGCTCTTAAGAAATTCGGTGGGAAAGCACTTTACCTAGTTCCTCTCAGGGCATTAGCCTCTGAAAAGTACATGGAGTTTAAAAAGTATGAGAAACTTGGATTCAAAGTAGCAATATCGACAGGAGATTATGACAGCAAAGATATCTGGCTTGGAGGATATGACATTGTAATCTTAACAAATGAGAAATGCGATTCCCTGATAAGACATAAAGCTCCTTGGCTAAATGATGTCTCGGTTGTTGTTTTCGATGAAATTCATCTTATAAGAGATCCTATACGAGGCCCAACTCTTGAAATGGTTGTTACAAAGATTAGAAGGTTGCTGCCAAATACTAAAATACTGGCCTTGAGTGCCACCGTGAGAAACTATGAGGAAATTGCAGAGTGGCTTAACGCGAAGGCTATTATAAGTGACTGGAGACCAGTGCCCCTTTACAAGGGCATACTATACGACTCTTTAATTCAATTTGTAAATGGAGATGAGAAGCACATAGAAAATATAGCTGGCAACCCTATAATAGATGCTACCTTAACCACCATTAGGGAAAATGGGCAGGTTCTCATATTTACAAGCACTAGAAGAATTGCCCAACAGCTTGCACGTAAACTAGCCCTACATGTAGTGAAAGAAATCCCTAAAAATGAGAGACTTCAGCTAAGAGCGCTGGCAGGAAAGATACTTGAAATATCTCCTGTAACTACGCTTTCAAGGGATCTGGCAGATGTTGTGGGTAAGGGGGTAGCTTTTCACCATGCAGGCTTACATTATGAGCATAGACGTCTTATAGAGGAAAACTTCAGAAATGGATTGATAAAAGTTATATGTGCTACACCAACTCTAGCTGCAGGAGTAAATCTCCCAGCTAGAAGAGTGATTATATCAAACTATGTGAGATACTCTGCATTGGGAGGTAGGCAAGAGATAAGTGTATTAGAATTTGAGCAGATGAGCGGGAGGGCTGGCAGACCACAGTACGATAAGTACGGTGAAGCTCTCTTATATGCGCGAAACGAGAATGAAAAGGAGTATTTGATAGAGCAGTATTTAATGAGACCTCCAGAGTATATCTTTTCTCAGCTTGCATCTGAGCACGCTCTAAGAATGCATGTATTAGCTGTTATCAGTGAGGGAATAGCCAATACACCGGAAGATATCTTATCGCTTATGTCAAGCACATTCTATGGCTTCCAATATGGAACGTTCTCCATACGCCCACTTGTATTAAACGTTTTAGAGTACCTCGTCGATAAGGAACTTGCCAAAAAGCTTGCTGTTGAAGGAAAAAATTATATTGTGCCTACCCCCTACGGCAAGAGAGTTAGTGAATTATACATAGATCCTGAAACAGCTGTTATTCTAAAAGAAGCTATCATAGAATGTAATCTTAAGTCTCCCATTGAAATATTCTTTGTTTTCGCCTCTACTCCTGATATGCCAACTCTAGCAGTTAGGGGCAAGAGAGAGGAAGTATCTCTTCTCAAGGATATGTTAGATAGAATCAAAAACTTAGAGCCTTTAATGGAAAAACTTGGTATAGATGAATCATTTGCTCTCTCAGCATTTAAAACCGCTTTAATGCTTGAAGCTTGGATTGCTGAGCTCTCTGAAGATGCCATTGAAAGCATGTATGGTGCAGCTCCCGGGGATCTATACAGAATAGTCAAGATCGCTGAATGGCTTACATATTCAACGTTCGAACTTGCAAGGGTATTTGGGTTAGCGTCAAAGTTCTCATTCATGAAAATTCTCGAGGAAAGAATTAGGCATGGAGTACGAGAGGAGCTACTAGAACTCGTTAAAATTCCAAATGTTGGAAGAACAAGGGCCCGCACATTATTTGATGCGGGATTCAAGACTCTTGAAGACCTTAAAAAGGCTAGTCCAAGTAGGTTAATGGCATTGAAAGGCATAGGTTCCGAAACTGTGAAGGCTATATACGACTTTCTAGGTATGAAAGTTAGGATGAGAAAAGATGAAACAAAACCTGAGGGTGATGGGTTAATAACAGATTACATGTAGGTGATTATGCATGCCTGTATGTCCAATAGACACTGGAAGATATGGTTTACCTGAAATGGTGAAGCTCTTTGATGAAAGGACAAAGTACAAGCTATGGCTTAAAGTGGAGGCTGCACTCGCCTATGCGCATGCAAAGCTAGGTAATATTCCAAGGGAGGCCGCCAAGGAAATAGTGAAAAAGGCATCGCTGAAATACGTTAAAATCAGCAGGATAAAGGAGATCGAGTCAAAGATAAACCATGACCTAATGGCAATGGTTAAGGCTTTAACCGAAGTATGTGAGGGAGACGCTGGAAAGTACGTTCATTTGGGAGCCACCTCATATGACATTGAAGATTCAGCTCTTGCAATCCAATTGAAAAAGGCATGCAACATTCTCCTTAAAAGGTTAATCATGCTAGAAAATGCTCTGCTAGAAAAAGCTGAAGAATACAAGAATCTAGTGGCTGTTGGAAGAACACATGGGATACATGCATCCCCTATAACCTACGGTTTAAAGTTTGCCGTGTGGGCATGTGAAGTTGACAGGCACATTGAGCGGTTGAAAGCTTGTAAAACTAGAATAGCTGTAGGCAAGCT
>DRAE01000115.1 GCA_011041895.1 Candidatus Bathyarchaeota archaeon | reverse complement strand
TGCCCATTCTTCCCATTCAGTGCAGTATTCTTCCTATTCTTCGCCACTGGAGGTAAGTTCACAGTATTCAACTGGCTCTATGTGCTAATATCCTTCATAGTTGGAGCAGTGGCTTTCGCACCGAGACTATTCATAGGATTCACGCCAATAAGCCCAGTTGGAATGAGCATTGGAGCACTAGAATACCCACATGCAGCGATAACAATATTCATTGGAGGAGTTGCAAGATACATTCTAATAAGGCTCAAGGGACGAGAATGGTTCTCAAACTACGGAATGGCAGCTGGTGCAGGAATATACGCTGGAGTAGGAATCGCAATGGTAATAGATACGCTGATCAGAATAGTATACTTCTGGACAACAGGTGTAGCACTACCTTGATCAGGGCAAGGGAGTGCATCAGTAGAATACTGAACAAGACAACGTGGATCGTAATCGCCGAATCAACAATTCTTTCCTTTTTATTTTTGATAACATTCCCACCCTCAGTTTTTATGGGAATTTTCTATCCCTTTCTAGTCTACGTTCTGACGAAAATTTCATATTACTTTGAAGAAGCCTTTCCTGAGTATGGATTGATAAATTCGATAGCCGCTTTTCTAATCACGATCTTACTCGTAAATCTAATCCTTATTATAATATATTACAGTCTGTTAACTCTCACAGGGTAAAACATGGTCAAAAAGAAAGCCTATCGCCGAAAGGCTAAGGCTAAAGAGAGTATTCCAATGCAGCAGAAGATATTCATCTTTCTTCTCGATATTCTTGCAGTCCCTATTTTCATGAGAAATGTCATCGCAGGAACGATTTTCCTCATGTGTGTTTTCACAGTGTACCATTACATGATAGGATTCAGATCATCAATAGAGTTTCTAAAGTATCTCGTAGCAGGCTTTATGATCGCCTTTAGCATAGCATCATTAATATCTCTCTTAATACATTAAGTGTTTAAGATGCGCAAGAAGCTCTACTTGACTCGAGAGGAAATTATGAAGCTTAAACCCATACATGGCAGAGACGTTACTTGGAGAAAATATCCAAGCGGCGAAGTTCTGGTTCTGAAGAGAGATCAGGGGTTAAAATACAAGATAGCTAAAAAGCTTTTGGGTGATGACGTTGAACCATATAGGAAATATGTCCTAGATGAAGTTGGGTCATTAGTATGGGAGCTTTGTGATGGGGAGAACACTATAAGTGACATTTTAAGGAAAATCTCGAGGAAGCTTGACATCGAAGAAAGTAAAATTGAACAATATCTCCTAACATATCTTAGAAAACTTGAAAGAAAAGGTCTGATCGAGGTAAAGTAATGAGAATTAAATTTGAGATATTGATGTGGTCTCTTCTATATGCTCTCGCTATACTTGTAGTATTTCTTCGCATCCTACCCCCAATTCTAGTAGGTTTAGCATTGGTGTTGCTGACGGTGGTCTATTATATCTCGCTGCATTTTCAAACGGGGAAACTGGTGCGAGAAATTGTTAGGTTCATTGAAGGCTTTCTTTTTGCGTATGGTATCCCTGTTCTAATAGTTTTTATCTCTGTCGAGCTTATACAATATGAACATACCTCACTACTTCTTCCAATACTTCCTGGAATAATATTCCTTGGCTTGTTCCTTCCTCTAGCATTCATCTCAGGCATTAGAAGAAGCTTATCTGTGGAGGCCCCAGCAGGAATAAAAGAGGATATTCTCAAAATAATTCCAGTGCATATAACAATAGCTTTAAGAGACATGAAGAAGAGACCGTTAACTACAAGTTTTACGGCGATAAGTCTCATATCAATAATTCTGGCGACTATGCTTTTCGTGTCCATAGCATCGGCTCCCGTCCTTGTAGAGAGTGGTAAGGTCTTGTCGGACAGCCATGGAAATATCATAGTTGTTAAGGGTGAGCTCGAAAAGGTTCAACTTGAAGCTGGCAGACACACAATGGTTCCATCGATGATTCCCAAAGCTGTAATATATAAAGCCTCTCTGATTGGAAACGTTTCACAATCATCGATGCTATATATGGACGTGTTTCCACGAGCTCATATACGCTATTCAGGGCGCGCCATTCCGATATATTGTGTATATAGTGTGACTGGATCCAATTCTTCATTTGATTATAGAATCCTAGATGCAACACTGAAAGAGGGTGTTCTTCCATCATTTTCCGGTAATGAAATCGTAGTGAGTGAGTCATTCTGTAAGGAATTCAACGTAACCATAGGCTCAGTTATTGAATTGGAGATAGATGTTACAAAGCTAAGGCTCCCACTGATCGTATGTGGAGTCTTTCAGGATGATGCGATAACCGCCATAAGAGATGTAGATGGATCATATATACACCCCATAGTCACAGCATACACCCCAAACTACAAGGAGGAGCCTCTCTCTACAGAATACACGTTCATCGTTAGTCTTCCAATAGCGAACTTAATGAAGCTTCCAGTCAGAAAGATAACCTTGGAAATGTTTCCAAGTGTTAACGTATTTAAAGTTGCGAAGGAGTTCGCGGACACTGCAAAAATGCTCGGCATAGTAGTTGAAGCAGTTTCTGGAAAACAACTTTCAATGTTTTACTTCTCTACATCCAATGTCATCTATAACATGAACTTTCTCTTTATAGTATCTACACTAGCTTTCCTAATTACGATAAATACGATTCTATCAAACATATATGAACGGAAGAGAGAACTGTCAACTTTCTCGTCGCTAGGTGCATCTCCTTCTGTAATCCTTCTTTCGGTTATTATAGAGTCGCTAATATTGGGATTGATAAGCGGCGTAGTTGGATCTTTTCTAAGTTTCTTTGTCATAGTAATTGCTGAAAAGACGAAATATGCTTCAACAAACCTAATCCTGAAAGCTACATTTTCCATCGACAAGCTACTGCTTGGGATATGTCTTGCAACGATGGCCAGCATTTTAGCAGCTATAATTCCAGCTCATAAGGCGTCTCTCATGGTAACCCCCTCACTTCGTAGGAAATGGGTTCCATCCATGAAAAAAAGATTATCCAAGGACATCTATAAGGAATACTTCAACATTAAGCTTTCATGGAGTGAATTCGATGATTTGCTTATGTTTCTGAAGGATAGGTTAAAAGTTAAGAGTGGGCTTGTTTCAACTAGCGGAATCAAAATCGTAGAAAAACAGCTTTCAGATGGGTGTCGTTTGAAATACATATTCTTGAAGTATACTATAATAGGAGAGCAAGCAGTCGTCGTAGATGTGCTTACAACTGTGCAGGGAAGAGGAAGAAAAGACTCCACAGGACCGGAAGAGATCATTATGACCGCGATTCCAGTGTTTCCATTGTTTAAAAGCAAGAGAAAGGGGGTATACGCTTACGAGGCTCTGTCAAGGGTTAGGGAGGCAATCCTAGAATGGAAACTGAAGAGAAAATAGTAAATACTGTGGATTGCATTAAGGTATACCCAGCCTTTATAATCTTCAATTTCATTCTTGCATATGAAAAGGTAATTGGATTCAATAGATTCATAGCCGACACGATCCTCATAGCCTCATTACTATTAACGTCATTATCGGTTGTTGGCTGGAGCATCAAGTCCCTAAGATTATATGATGGCCCTATTAAATCGTTATTCCTTTTCATATACGGAGCCTTAACTGGCCTCTTTCTAAAACTGACTTTATCTATTTGCTCCATCAATTTTTTCATTTCAATTTCTTCCTTTCCGATAAGTATAGTCGATCCTGCCTGGAAACTACTATATATTCTAGCGTCATGTACAATGTTTCAAGGGATTCTTCAAGGTGTTAAGATTAGGGAACTCCTCAAAATAGCAATCAGCACCTCTTGCCTCGTAGCATTTATGATACCAGTTGTGTCCCCATCATCGATAGAAACGCTAGTTTCTATGGCCATAACTGCGCTTATATCTTCGATCATATTCTATAAAGTTAAGTCGCTTATACCGCCGACTTTTCTATTGTTCATAGTATCGTTTAAAGGGATCATAGTATGAGACAGTTAATTCAGGCTAGAATATCCATATCTGGTCTAGTTCAAGGATTAGGTTTTAGACCATTTGTCTATAGAGAGGCTGTCAAGCATGATTTAAAGGGTTATGTGCAGAATCTAGGAGATGCTGGAATAGAGATTGTTGTGGAGGGAACCCTTGATAATGTAAACAAGTTTATCTCGGCATTGAAGGAAAATAAGCCGGCTGCGGCAATCTATGATAGCTTTAAAGTTGAAATAAAAAAATACAAAGGAAGGTACTCGTCCTTTGAAATTATAGCAAGTTCAAAAAGTAAAAAGAATATAATTCCCTCATTTATCCCCCCTGACATTTCAATATGTGAAAAATGCTTACAAGATATCAACAACCCTAAGGATAGACACTTTAAATATCCATTTACAGCGTGCGCTGAATGTGGTCCAAGATACACGATACTCTACGATATCCCCTATGACAGAGAGACAACATCGATGAAACACTTTCCACTTTGCAAATATTGTGGCAAAGAATTTTTATCTCCAGAAGATAGAAGGTTTAACGCCCAAACCATATGCTGCCCACTGTGTGGACCTAAGTTATTTCTCTTAAATAATAGAGGAGAACACATCTCGTGTAAGGATGTTATAAGTGAAGTATCCAAGCTGCTGTCTGAAGGATATATTCTGGCAATCAAGGGAATTGGAGGCTTTCATATAGCAGTAGACGCTGAAGACGATCATGCATTAAAGGAACTGAGAAAACGCAGAAGAAAGCCTAACAAACCCCTTGCAGTAATGTCCCTTTCACTTGAAAAAGTTGAGGAGTATGCCATAGTAGAGGAGAAAGCTAGGGAGCTTCTCACATCATATGCAAAGCCTATAGTAGTACTTCCCAAGCGAAAGCCATTTCCACTATCAGAGTATGTATCCCCAGGATTGGACTCCGTGGGAGTGATGCTCCCATACTCTGGCATACACTACCTTATACTGAAAGAATTCAATGGACTAGCCCTTGTAATGACCTCCGCAAACTATCCAGGGGAGCCAATGGTTACATCAAATGAAGATGCCATCAGTAAGCTATCAAAGGTGGTAGATTATATAGTCATACATGATAGGGAAATAGTTAACAGATGCGATGACTCCGTTGTCAAAGTATTTGGGAATGGAAGACATGTAATGGTTAGAAGATCACGCGGCTACGCTCCCTTACCAGTGAAGGTTCCCTTCACAGCCAATGTGGTGGCCGTAGGCCCTGAACTATGTGTTACAGGAGCTGTTCAAAGAGGTGACCAATGCTTCTTAACGCAGCACATAGGCGACGTAGAAACGCTGGAAACTCTTGAGTTTCTGGAGGGCACCGTCAGAAATCTGATGAGGCTGTTAAGGGTTAATCAAATAGAAGCTGTTTGTCATGACCTTCACCCACGCTATTTAACGAACATAGTTGCTGAAAAGTTGTCAGGAGAGTTTAACTGTGAAAACATTGCAGTACAGCATCATCATGCGCATATGGCGTCTCTAATGGCTGAAAACAGGCTCTCTCCAGATGATCTTATTATCTGCATAGTCTGTGACGGTGTGGGCTACGGCCTCGATGGAAATATATGGGGAGGGGAGATTCTCCTTGGAGATTTTTCAAGTTTTGAGAGGAAAGCCCACCTAGAGTACAGGCCAATGCCTGGAGGGGACTTATGCTCTATATGGTATGGAAGAATGCTTCAGGCAATGCTGGCGGATTTAATTGACAGGGAGCATCTTGCTAAAGTCTTGATTGAAAGATATAGCAATGGATTCATTGACGCTGAAAGGGAGATTGAACTGATATACAAGCAAATCGACAGGGGGGTCAATCTGTTTCACACATCCAGTACAGGAAGATTGCTAGATGCCATAGCCTGTATGCTTGGAATATGCCATAAGAGAACATATGAAGGCGAGGGAGCAATGAAGCTTGAAAGCGTAGCAAAAAAATGCAGCCGAGATTTTCCAAGGATCAAACCAAGTCTCTCATACGAGAAGGATCAGATAATCATAGAAACCTCTCCACTTCTAGTCAAGCTTTTCGAAATCCTTGAAAGATATAGTGCACCAGCTCTAGCGTATGCTGCCCACTATTACTTGGCGAATTCTCTCGCGGAGGCTGCCATTGAAATCGCTAAAGATGAAGGAATTAAAATAATAGGATTTAGTGGAGGAGTAGCGTACAACGAGATAATAACCGGGATAATAGAGAAGAAAGTTACGAAAGAGGGCTTTAAGCTTTTACTACACAGAAACATTCCATGTGGAGACGGTGGAATCTCGCTTGGACAAGCGTGTGTAGGAGCAGCTAACCTACGCTGAAATCTCCCTCCAAAGCTTCAACGTTTCTAGAGCAGCTTTTTCATCGATTTTCTCAATTGCATATCCTACATGGACTAGGACATAGTCTCCAACTTTAACATCTTCAACTAAGCTAACGTCGACCTTCTTTTTCAACCCCATGAAATCTACTATAGCTATTTTCTCATTTTCTAATATCTCAATAACCTTTCCAGGTATTGCAAGGCACATTTAACACACCCTCGGAGTGGGGCTTCCAATAGGCTCCTCAACTATACGCTTTCCACCAATAGTGGTTTCCAATATAACCATTCCAGTACCTTCAACTACCTCTCCAATTATTTCAGCACTTTTTCCTTCACTTGTTCTTCTGAGAACCTCTAGCACCTCGTAAGCTTTTTCCTCTTTTACTCCCATGACAACTATTCCCTCGTTTGCAGCCTCTAGGAGATCTATGCCAAGTAGTTCAGCTAAACCCTTAACTTCATCCAGAAATGGAAGCTTCTCCTCATATATCACAACATTAACACGTGATTTCTTTGCCATTTCATTCAATGCCCCCGCTATACCCCCCCTCGTAGGATCTTTCATCGCGGTTATGCCACCCACTTTCAAAGCTTTTGATATCATGTTCCATAGCGGCTTGGCATCAGACTCTATTGCGTTCTCGGTTGAAAATCCTTCACGGTAAGCTAGTAAGGCTATCTCATGTGTTCCAATGGGCCCACTGACGATGATCTTATCGCCAGGGCTGAGACCGCTATCCAGCACTATCTTCTCGGCAAAGCCTATTCCCATCATACCTATAATTATCTTATCGACTCCATTTCTCTCTACAACTTTAAAATCTCCTCCGATTAGGGCCACATCATTTTCATTAGCTAAAGTCTCTATGCTGTCAAGTATCTTCTCAAGATCCTTTAAGCTGAATCCCTCCTCAACTATGATGTTATCCATGACCGCCAGCGGTTTTGCTCCCATTACAGCTAAGTCGTTTATCGTTCCAGAGATTGCAAGCTTACCAATATCTCCTCCCGGGAAGAATATTGGTTTAATGGTATAGCTGTCGCTTGTGAAAACGAGGTACCCATCATTCACAGGAACAGCTGATCCATCATCCATACTTTCTAGGCCAATTCCATTCCAGAAATTCAACTTTTTCGCTTTCTTCGCTATAAGATTTTCTATAATCTCTCTGGTCTTAGCTCCTCCTCCACCATATGTTATGTCAACGAACTCTGGCATTTTAACAAAATACACTCTGCTTACTATTATTTCTTAAAGTATCAGTAGAAAAATGTTTTAATGAAGTGCTCTTTTAGTGACCTATATTCCTTGCTGACCGCCCCCTTACAAACCGTGGAGAGAGGGCACTTTCCTTCACATTTGTAAAATGTTGCTTTAGTGAATGTACAGTATCTTTCGTTTCTACATGTGTGACATGAGGCATATTCCAATCTGCAACAGCTTCTACCGAGGTTCCAGAATATCGTGTCTACGGTAAAGGCATCTAGGCCACTTTCATTGCCTACAATAGTGTAGGCTTCAATAGCCGCTTTTCTTATCATCAAATCTTCATAGATTCTAACTTTCTTTCCATTCCTAATCCTGTCTAGTAGGGTTTCATCGTTTAGGGAAATCATTCCAGTTCTAAAAGCTATCCTGGTTAGATGATAGTCTAATGCAACAATTACCTTGCTCAGGTCAACCTTATACATTCCACTCTCGTGAATGAATTTCAGGAAAACCATTATCTTCTTCTTCAAGGGGTCTGTAAATGCTTTCAACTTGTTCATGGCCTTTATAATCTCTCCCGTATCCATGCTTAGAAGCTTATCAATACCGCCAATGTTCTCAATTAGACTCTTGGCTGTTTCCTTTAAGATGACATACCTCTCCTCGACTCTGGATATATTTTCTA
>DRAE01000117.1 GCA_011041895.1 Candidatus Bathyarchaeota archaeon | reverse complement strand
CGTAGGACGAGAAGTTTATGCAAGGATCTTGTAAGAGTCATCCCCGGATCTATTTACAAGCCCAGAGGTAAGAAGTCCATAGAGGATGTAGCTTTCATAAGCCTAAGGATACTTGGCTTCCCCTATGCACTGATACTTGACACGATAAAGGGAAACCCCGGTCTCATTAAGTTCATTAAATGCTCACTGGAGGGCTTTTCATATCAGTACCCCTTTTTTAGAATTCGAGGAGTCAAGTTGATGAGAGAGCATAATATAAACGTGAGAAAATTTGACAATGTCGTAGATAACATTATCTTAATGGTGACCGACGAGAAAGTATATGAAAACTTCAATGATGTAATTCTACTTTTCTCTAAGATATTTCAAAGGTCTCCTTTAACGGGTGTCGACGTAACTAAACTTATAGATGAAAGAACCTCCCTCATGATCTTTAGTGAGAGGCTTGTGGAGGTAAATGGCAAAAAAACTCCACATTTAATGATATCATTCAAAATAGGAGAAGAAAATACGGGTCCGAGAATATGGGGCTTTCCAGTGAGAAGGAAAAGCTTGGAATAGAATTCACGTTTAAACTAAGCCTCCCATCTAAGAGACATGCGGAGATAGTGTATAAAGCTATAAAACCTGAAACCTTGACTCCGCCATCATATAGGTCTAGAGCGTCAATTTCAATGGAGAATACTACAATAACTCTCAAAATCACTGCCACGGACTTCACAAGTTTGAGAGCAGCTGTGAATTCATTCCTTAAATTATTAAAAGTTTCTAAAGAATTGATTGATAATTTAAAGAGGTGACAGTATGAGTGGCGAGCTTCCACCCGAGCTAAAGCAGGAACTTGCGAGACTGCAGACAGCACTACAGAAACTTCAAATGATAGAAAGTCAGTTGCAACAGGTTATAATGCAGCAAAAGGAGACTGAGTTTACCCTTAATGAAGTCAAGAAGCTTAAAGATGATGTTGAAATGTTCAGGATGGTGGGTTCAATAATGTTCAAAACCACAAAAGAAGAAGTGGTGAAAAAGCTTGAGGAAGAGCTTGAGCTTCTAGAGCTGAGAGTAAAAACCTTGAGAAATCAGAGAGAGCGGGCTGCAAAGGAAGTGCAAGAGATTAGAGATAGAATAAAAACTGAGTTTGGAGATATTATTCAATAATATGATAAAAACTCTCGCTGAAAAGTTACTTGAAAATATTAGAAAATCAAAGGTCAGACGTATAGCAATATTAACCCATCCCAACGCGGATCCGGATGCAATAGGATCAGCTGTTGCTACAAAATATTTTCTCGAACATTCTTTAGATAATGTTTCAGTGAAAATTTTCTCTAGCTCGCTATCAGCTCTATCTAAGAAAATGGTTGAGGATTTTAACGTCGATATATCCTTGGACTTAGAAGAGCTGTTAGAATTCGATTGCGCTATATTAGTTGACATGAATGATATTAAAGCATCGTATCCAGATGTAAACGTGAAAGTATTTGCCATAATTGACCATCATCAGATTCCAATGTACGTGATAAAGAACACTGATGCAATACTTATACATGAGCTATCTCCATCCACATGTGAAATCGTGTATAAGATGCTTAAGAAGTTCAAAATTGATCCTCCCAAGGAGATCTACTTCATGCTTCTAATAGGCATTCTCTTCGACACTAAACAACTCTCACTTGCATCATGTGAAACTCTCAAGATAGTGGCTGAAATAACTGAGAAGGGTGTCAACTATAGGGATGCCATAAATTATCTACGTCATGTTCCCGATATCTCTGAGAGAATGGCTAAATTGAAAGCTCTTACAAGATCCAAAATAAAACGCGTTGGAGACTATATCATAGTTTTCACACATGTCTCAAGTTTTCATGGATTGATTTCATCAATGCTTGTATCACTTGGGGCAGACGTCGCAATCACGGGAGGAGTGACTGATGGAAATAAGATAGTTATTTCAGCTAGATCTACACGCTCTTTCTACGAGAGCACAGGCATCTCTCTAGCGGAGCTCATGAGCGAGATAGGTAAGCTCATTGGAGGTGCCGGGGGAGGCCACCCAACAGCAGCCGGGGCAAATGGTTATGGGAACAAAAGTGATTTAATGGAAATACTAAAGGTATCTGTTAGAATGATTGAGGAGAGAATTAAAAGTAGGTGAAACATTGAGAGAGCAGAAGGCCATAGTTTCAATCGATAACTTAAGCTTTAGATATGCTTCCTCTAGAAGATATGCTTTAAAAAACGTGAACCTTGAGATCTATGAGGGAGAGTTCATACTATTAATGGGTCCAAGTGGATGTGGTAAAACTACTCTCATAAGATGTATCAACGGGCTCATACCACACTTTTATAGCGGAGAATATAGTGGCAAGGTAAGGGTTTTTGGAGTCGATGTACAAGAGTCTTCTCCAGAAAAACTTTCAGAAAAAGTTGGAACCGTGTTCCAAAACCCTGAAAATCAACTTTTCTGCCTTTCCGTTAGAAGAGAACTTGCTTTCGGCCTTGAAAATAGGCTTCTACCTCCTCCAAAAATAAAGCAAATTGTTGAGGAAACCCTTGAAAAGTTTCGGATGAAACATATAGCTGATAAAGCCCCCTATGAGCTAAGTGGAGGAGAGCAACAGAAAGTTGCAATTGCATCAATTCTAGTGATGAGGCCAAAGCTATTACTCCTAGATGAGCCAACAAGCAATTTAGACCCTATCTCAGCTGTAGAGGTAATATCCTTCCTGAAGGAGCTTTCCTCTGAGGGAATATCAATTCTAATCTCCGAGCATCGCTCATGGCTTCTAGCCCCCATAGTCGATAGAGTGATCATAATGGATAATGGGCACATAGTGCTCGATGGCTCTCCTGAAGAAGTTTTTTACAATGACAAGGCCCTAGGTATAGGCATAGAAATCCCCCCCGTAGTAGAGTTTGTGAAAACACTCTCGAGAAAAATAAGGCTCCCCAAAAATTGGAGGCCGCTCAAAGTTCATGAGCTTAGTGAAATAGCAAAATATGTAAGCCCCATAAAATGTGACAGTCTTCCACAATCTCCTCCTATTAAAGCTGAGGGAAAAACTATTCTGGACGTTAAAGATGTATGGTTTAAATATGAAGGTGGGGACTACGCGTTAAAAGGTGTGTCAATGAAAATCTTCAAGGGAGATCGTGTTGCAATAATGGGCTCAAATGGAGCTGGTAAAACTACGCTTATAAGGGCTATAATGAATCTCGTGAAAATTGAAAAGGGTTCCATAGTGTTCAACGAGAAAATTGATCTAACTAAGCTTCCAACGAGCAAGATAGCTAGATTCATAGGGGTTTGCTTTCAAAACCCGGATCATCAAATATTCTCTGAGACCGTATTTGATGAAGTAGCTTTTCTTTTAAGGAATTTGAGGTATCCAGAGAACGTTGTGAGGCAACGGGTAAAAAGGATACTAACAATGCTCGACCTAGATAAGTATGCGGAGAGTTCTCCATTCATGTTGAGTGAAGGAGAGAGAAAGCGTGTCGCTCTAGCAAGTATACTTGTAGGTGATCCTGATATACTGATCTTGGATGAGCCAACCCTTGGACAAGACAGATTTCAAAAGGAAAGGTTGAAGCGTTTACTTGAACAACTTACTTTGCAGGGGAAAACAATAATAGTTACTACACATGACATAGAGTTTTCTCTTTCATTCTTTAAAAGAATAATCTTGATGTCTAATGGAAAGGTTATTGCAGATGGTTCTCCACTTGAAATCTTTACAAATGAAAATGTGTTAAGAAGTGCCAATCTCATCAAGCCCGATGTTGTAAAGATAAGGGAGCTTCTTAAGGACATTGGAATAGGCACTCCATTACATCTCTCTCCACGAGATCTGGCATTGGAGATAATCTCTACTAAAGGTGCATAAGTATGGCATATTCATTCCTAAAGGCATTCACGTTTAAAAAAGGGGAGACGCCTATACATCGTTTACACCCGCTTTCGAAAATGCTGTTTGCACTTATAATGACAGTTATAGCCTTAATACAGCAGAACTTCACAATTTTCATGATTGCTTTAACGGTTACCTTAGCAGTAGCAGCCATAGCCAGAGTGCTTAGAAGACTTCTTCAATCATACAGACTGTTAATTTCCCTATCAGCTCTCATCTTCATTGCGAACTTTGTCACACTATGGGATCTAGATTTCTCGGTTTCCATGGTTTTGAGGCTTCTTCTCATGGCATCTGCTTTTTCAGTTACGTTTATGACACTTAATCCCGATGAAATATCAGTGATTTTTTCAAGGATAAGAGCTCCATTAGATTTAGGGTTCATTTTCTCATCGTCACTTAGGTTCATACCTACACTCACACGTGAAACTGAGATGATAATATTTGCTCAGAGAGCTCGTGCATTAGAGCTAGATTCCGGAAACGTTTTCAATAGGGTCAAAAATTACATTCCGATACTTGTGCCAGTAATAGTGTGTGCTATCAGAAGGAGCCAACAGCTTGCTGAAGCTTTGGAAACCAGAGGATTTAATCCAGGAAAGCCTAGAACTTATGCTGAACAGCCATCCTTCAGCCTCCTAGATGCCGTATTCAATATTGTCATAGTAATCATGTTGCTTATTATCGTGTACATTATCTTCTTCTCAAGTATTCACCTCCTTACATTTAGCGAAATAGTTAGTTTGATTATGCAACTTCCCTATTCTACCTTAATTTAATTAGCTCTTCAAGCTAAAGCTTACATGAGGGATGTTGATGATAACAAGCGTACTGGTCCCCGTCGACGGCTCTAAATACTCTGAAAAAGCTTTGCGCTACGCCGTCGGGCTCGTTAAAAGCATTGGTGCAAAGGAGCTCATTGTATTGCATGTTATAGACTCTTCGCTTCCATACTTTGAACGATTGAAAAAGGAGCTTGAGAGAGAGGCTGAAGATATACTCAACGAAGCATGTAATATATGTAGAAGCTTAGGAGTAACCTGTAAAAAGGAATCTAGGATAGGTATTCCATTCATTGAGATAATGAAAGTTGCTAAGGAAATGGGTGTTGACCTTATAGTAATTGCACAAAGAAGCAGATCCCTTAAACATCATCCACACTTCATAGGAAGCACAGCTGAGAGAGTTGCTGTTTACAGTAGCGTCAATGTTTTGTTGGTGAAGACATGAATTTCAGAATAATTGTGGACAATAGGGAAAGAGCATCGGGTATTCCAGCTATTTTAAAGCGACTGGGTTGTAGAGTATGGTTTTCACAGTTAACCGTAGGAGACTATATCATAGCTGAGGGAATAGGAATAGAGCGTAAATCGATCAGAGACTTTATGAGATCAATATACGATGGGCGTCTCTTTCTCCAAGCTTCAGCATTAGCCTCTGAATTCGAGATCCCGATAATCATTATAGAGGGTAAGCTAGACGATATAAACGCTGATGGAAGAGACGTTAACGTATATTTTGGGGCAATTGCATCCTTGATGACAAATCTCAAAGTCAATGTTGTGAACACGCTGGACAAGCAGCAGACGGCGCTTCTAATATACCGTCTATGGTTGCAAATATCAAAACCCAAGAAAAGAAGGCTTGTATTAAAGGAGAGAAAGACTCGTCCCAAGACCTTGGAGGAATGGCAACTGTACGTTGTATCCTCTCTTCCACATGTAGGAGAGAAAACAGCCCAGACATTGCTGAGAAAATATGGAACTGTGAGGAACATCATGAACTTAACGCTTCAACAATTTGCCAATATCCCTGGAATAGGATTCGAAAGGGCTGTAACGATACATAAGATTCTAAACACGCCGTTCAGTCAAACTGTTAAGAAAAAACTTAATAATCTGGAGAAGAATACTACAAAATCGCAATAGCCTATACTTAAGCGGTGTTAGAGATGAGGAAGAAGTGGAAAAAGAAGCGAATGAGAAGGCTTAAGAGAAAGCGCAAGAGAAGGAGAGCAAGATACAAGTAGTTAAACTTTTAAAATAAAAACCAATTTATCATATCAATTCAGTTAAAGAGAGGTCATCAAGTGAAGAGGTAGTAGAAAATGCCCAAGTACAAGCAAGTTCCAGAACTCCTGAAAATAATGAGAAACCCAGAGCAGATTAGAAACATTGGAATAATTGCCCATATCGACCATGGAAAAACTACTATGACCGACAGCCTGCTTGCCAGTTCCGGACTATTGAAAGCTGATCTCGCTGGTGAGGCTAGAGCCCTAGACTACATGGAAGAGGAGCAGAAGCGAGGTATCACAATCAAAGCTGCTAACATAAGCTTACTACACGAGGTTGACGGTGTGCCATACGTTATCAACCTAATAGATACACCTGGCCATGTTGACTTCTCAGGTAAAGTTACAAGAGCTCTAAGAGCAATAGACTTTGCAATAGTGGTGGTCGACGCTGTCGAGGAGATAATGGCTCAAACGGAAACCGTTACAAAGCAGGCTCTCCAAGAGAGAGTTAGACCAGTTCTCTACATAAACAAGGTCGACAGACTTATCACAGAGCTCAAGCTCACTCCACAAGAGGTTCAAGAGAAGTTCATGAGAATTATCAGAGACTTCAATGAGCTGATAGAACTATATGCTGAACCCGAATTCGTTGATAAGTGGAAGGTTAAGGTACAAGATGGTACCGTGATATTTGGCTCGGCAAAGCATAGATGGGGATTCACGTTTCAGATACTGCAGGAAAAAGGCTTAACTTTCGGTGATATAACCAAAGCTTACGAGCAGAATAACATAAAGGCGCTTGAAGAGACAATTCCACTCTATAAAGCTGTCCTAGACTGTGTAGTTAGAAAAGCTCCTAATCCAATTGAGGCACAGAAGTATAGAATTCCAAGACTATGGCATGGAGACCTAGACTCTGAAGTTGGGAAAGCCTTATTAAACTGCGACGCTAATGGCCCGCCAGTGATGGTTGTCACAAAAGTAATAGTCGACCCCCATGCTGGAATCGTAGCTACTGGAAGGATATTCTCAGGAGTTTTCAGGACGGGCCAGAGAATAAAGATTATAAGATCAAATGTTAAAACCAATATCCAGCAAGTCGGAATCTATATGGGTCCACATAGAGTTCCAGTAGATGAGCTTTACGCTGGAAACATTGTCGCTCTTCTAGGAGTATCAGAGGCTAGAGCCGGAGATACAATAACTCTGCCAGATATAGATATTCCCCCATTTGAACAGATAAAGTATATCTCGGAACCTGTCGTAACGGTTGCCGTTGAGCCTAAGAGAACACAGGACTTACAGAAACTGATTAATCAAATGAAAATCATGGAGATCGAAGATCCAAATCTGAAAGTGACAATAAACACTGAAACCGGAGAGTATCTTCTATCTGGAATGGGTGTGCTCCACCTCGAAATAGCCATTCTAGAGTACCTTACTAAAAAGGGCATAGAGGTTGTCACAAGTCCGCCACAAGTAATTTACAGAGAAACCATTACTGGAAAAGCTGGTCCATTCATGGGTAAGTCGCCTAATAAGCATAACAAGCTATGGTTCACCATAGAGCCATTAGAAGAAACAGCCCTCGCACTATTAGAGCAAGGAAAGATTTCAATGCTGCAGACACTCAAGCACCAGCAACAGATCTTAATAGATGCTGGCTATCCAAGAGACGACGCCAAAAGACTATGGGAGATAAACGAGCATTTCAACTTCCTAATAAACAATACACATGGAGTACAGTACATCCAGGAAGTCAAAGAGCTTGTGAAAGCTGGGTTTAACTGGGCAATGAAAGAGGGGCCACTCACCGGGAACCCAATTAGAGGAGTCAAGGTGAGATTCGTAGATGCTAAGCTACACGAGGATCCAATTCACAGAGGGCCAGCACAGATAATGCCAGCGGTGAAACAAGCAGTCTTCGCATGCTTCCTATCAGCGAAACCGACACTCTTAGAGCCGATACTTAGAATAAGTGTACAAGTTCCAGCGGAGCTTGTCGGAGCTGTTACAAGCGTGCTCACTAGAAAGCGTGGAAGAGTACTGGAAATGAAATCAAGAGGAAACCTGATGATAGTCGAGGGAGAGCTACCAGTAGCTGAAAGCTTCGATCTAAGCCAAGTGATGAGAGCAGCCACTGGGGGAAGAGCATTCTGGGCAACGGAATTCAAATGCTGGAGACCAGTACCGCAAAGTATGCTTCCCGAGCTGATAAGAAAGCTTAGAGAGCAGAAAGGACTGAAGCCGGAGCCTCCGAAAGCGGAAGACTT
>DRAE01000150.1 GCA_011041895.1 Candidatus Bathyarchaeota archaeon | reverse complement strand
GATTTCAAAAACCTTGTAACATATGCTAGAAACCAGATTCCATTTGGAGTAGCTCAAATTGGGAAAGTTGCTAGAAACGAGATATCCCCTCGCAAAGGTCTCATAAGATTGAGAGAATTCACTATAATGGAAATCGAGCTGTTCTTCGACCCTGAGAATCCCAACTGTGAATATCTTCCAGAAGTAGAGGATATAGAGCTCCCACTTCTAACAGCTGACAAGCAACTCGACCAATCATATGAGATCCAATGGGTAACTGTTAAAAAGGCCCTTGAAAAATGCCTTATAAAAACTGACTGGCAAGCATACTTTATGGCTCTAGCATTTGAATTCCTCAAGGAACTTGGAATACCAGAGGAAAAACAGAGATTCAGAGAACAGCTTCCAAACGAGCTGGCTCACTATTCAGCTCAAACATATGATCAGCAAGTCGTGTTAAGCAGATGGGGATGGGTTGAAATATCGGGGCATGCTTATAGAACAGACTATGATCTGAAAAGACATAGCAAATACTCTGGGGAGTCATTGACATTCAAGAAACAACTTGAAAAACCAATTGAAGTGGAAACCGTTGAAATAACCCCAGACATGAAAGTCGTAGGGCCCATACTAAGGGACAAAACGCCAAAGTTCATTGAATACCTTAAATTACTTCCAGTAAATGAACTAAAGAAACTTCTGAACAAAGAATTCATAGAATATGAAGGCCATGAAATCCCGTCCTCAGCAATAAAGTTCAAGGTCGTGAAGAAAAAAGTTAGTCACAAAGAGTTCATTCCTCACGTAGCTGAGCCAAGTTTCGGACTTGAGAGAATACTCTATGCAACCCTTGAATGTGCTTACAGAAAGAAAAATGGTAGAACAATTTTATCCTTTCCAGCCAAAATAGCTCCAATAAAGGTTGCAGTTTTCCCGCTTGTGAAAAGAGATGGCCTGCCCGAAAAGGCTAGGACAGTATACAATCTGCTGAGAAAACATGGCATAAAATGCATTTACAATGACAAGTACAGCATAGGAAAACTCTATGCCGAGGCCGATGAAATTGGAATCCCATACTCAGTAACCATAGACTATGAAACCCTTAAAAATAACACGGTCACGGTAAGGGATAGAGACACATGGGAACAGGTAAGAATGCTTATTGCTCTTTTGCCATCATACTTGAAGAAGAGGCTTGGAGGTAATGAATAAAGTATAAATTGGCCTTAACTTTTTTTAAATTGAGAACGCCCATGGCCAGCATCCCACCACAGTGGAGAACTGAGGCAAGCGAAACTAACAGGATATTATACATGCTAAGAGAGCTGGCAGCATCGGTGTCAAAAACCATACGATATATGGTCCAAACCATAGACGCGTATTCAGATAGCAACTTCAATGAAGTGCAAACACTATACAATAAAACCAGAGAGGCGAAAGAGGAAGCTGACGCCGAGAAAGCTAGCATTCTAAACGAGATAGCTTCCATAAGTGGCTACGTTGAGCTAAAAGCATCTCTTTTAGAGCTCATAAGAGCCGTTCATAAGGTAGTTGATTTTGCAGAGGGGGCTGCTGCTAGAGTTGCCCTTCTCTCAACCAGAAAACTTGAATGCTGTAGATCTCTAGCAGATAAAATGAAGGATATAGGAGAATGCCTTATCGCGTGTGCTGAGGAGCTTAAGATAGCTATAATGGATACAACAGTAAACATTAACAATGTATCATCCCATGTACAGCAAATACTGAAGCTTGAGAGAAAAGTGGATCAGCTCTATAGAGAAGCAAGCATACTACTTGTAGACCAAGAAAATGTGGACATTAGAGCATATATCCTACTACTGGACGTATTGACTATGATGGAAGAGACGTGTGATGCCATTGAAAATGCTGCTGAAAATATTCACTTCTATGCCATAGAGCGGACATGATAGGATGAAAAAATGATTGAAGCCACTTTGAGAGGCAGATTTGTAACGGTTTATGATAAGAGATCTTGCATCTACTTAGTCGAGAATGGATTTTATGGAAGGCCAGAAAACGTGTACAAGATCAAGCCTATGCAAGAGATAAATCCTCCCCTCTATCTCTCTCTATACGAAGCACTTTACCTGACTGAAAAAAATATTCTAAGAGTAAAGACTCCAGAGGGAAAGGAGTACACCTCCAGTGAATTATCAAAAATAGCGTCTCAAACATACTCTAACTTCAGCATAAAGTATATGGTGTACAAGGATTTGAGGGATAAAGGCTTGATTGTGAGACCTGGGATAAAGTTTGGATGCACGTTTGCAGTATACAAAGATACTCCCGGGGTGGTGCATGCATCCTTCATAGTGGATGTTAGGAGGGAGCGTGACAAAATCTCCCCTGAGGAGCTTTTGAGAGCTGCACGTCTTGCTCACTCGGTTAGGAAAAAGTTTGTTATAGCGTGCGTAAATGAGGAGAAGGGTTATGTGAAGTATATAGCTTTTAAGAGAGGTAGAGTAGGGGTTTAAAATGCAAGCGAAACAATGCACTCCCACATGTAAATTTTTCAGATGCCAGCGAAGAGCTCTGAAAATAATAGTGAAAAATAATAGAAGAGTTGCAGTGTGCATGGACACTATGTCATTATGCGACGGCCCCAAGTGCAAGTATGCAATATGCCTAAAGAGGAGACTTCTACCAGATGGAAGATGTGGAATGACCATTAAATCAACACATAAATTTGTTGATCTAGCCGAAGAGGCAGAGACACTGGATCTAAAACTCAAAAGCAAAGCTCTTGACAGGCTAGGTGAAAGAGAGTTTACTTAACTTTATTTAATGATATCTTTTATTTACATAAATCGGCCAACCCCGATGATGAATATGAGACCAAGAACTTTAGCCCTTCTACTGCTCATGATAGGAATAGCGCTTATAGTATTTGGAATAGATCGTGGAATGCTCCCCCAGTTAAAGACGATGCTTAAACATTTCATATCGGAAGGCCCACTGGGGCTCCCATGAAGTGTCTAAAATGTTCCCCAAAAAGTTCACGCTATTCAAAATCGTTAGAACAACTATACAGTTCATAGCCTTCATAATCCTAAATGCATGCATACTTGGTATATGCGAAGAATTTACAATTCCACTTCCAATACTTTATCCATCAACTGTTCCGACAGCAGCATTTTTGGGAGGGTTCGATGTTATACAGTATAGGATATCACATGCAATCTTTCCATTTATCACGCTTGGAATATTCATAGTCATTGCAGCCACTCTTGGGAGAACATTCTGTGGATGGATATGTCCATTCGGCCTTCTACAGGACCTAATATCATACATTGGATACAAGAAAGTCACGGTTTCAAAGAGAGCACATAATTTTCTTAAACAGGTAAAGTATATGGTGTTATTCCTTACAATACTTATGGTTGGCATAGTAGGTGTGCTAACTGCA
The DNA here is from genome assembly GCA_011041895.1 of Candidatus Bathyarchaeota archaeon. Lineage (GTDB taxonomy): Archaea > Thermoproteota > DRAE01 > DRAE01 > DRAE01 > DRAE01. The sequence goes on along the minus strand of DRAE01000150.1, from coordinate 4,876 downwards.
CAAAATCGAGGGAAAGAGTTTATAGATGCTCTTGGATACTTTGCATATCAGCCTTTTACACCGTTCTCTCCATCAGAGACGTTTTTTACAGTAATCCCTAAAATAATATCCTACATAGCCTCTAACCCTAGTCAACTTAGAGTGATTCTAAATCCTATGCTCTTAATAAATTTAATCGAGGTTCAAGAGCCTATACTTATATTCAGGATAGTATTTCTAGGCATACTTTTGACCTTGATGTTCTTCATTCCACGCTTCTGGTGCAGATACCTATGCCCAGTAGGGGCATTAATGGCCACTTTCAGTAGCGAACATAGTCTGCTAACGATAAAAAGGAACATTGTCAGATGCATTGAATGCGAAACCTGCAGCAAAGTATGCCCAATGCAGATACCTGTTCTTAAAGTGCTAAAGGAAAAAGGAAAACTTATGGATTCAGAATGCATAAAATGCATGGACTGTATATTTGCATGCCCTGAAAATGCCCTGTCTATAGCCGTAGTGGAGTAGATTAAAATGCCCTCCGAGGCAAAGATCTGGGCTACAAGACTCGTCTCAACAGCGTTAATAATAGCAATGATAGCTATAATTACAGCATGGACCTTAACGCCAAAGCCAACTATTCCTGCAGGATACCCTGGCTCTACAGCTCCAAAGTCAACGTTTACAATTGCAAAGGTTTTAGATGAGTCTAATAGAACAGGTAAACCAGTTATAATGTTATTCTATGATAGAACCTCAAATACTTCCATGATGCAACTTCTAGTATTCCAAAATGTCAGGCAAATGTACAAGGGCAAGTCTCTATTTATGATCCTAGAAGTTAACACAAAATACAATGGTTCAGAAGCATGTGAAGACTATAACATTATCATTTGTCCAACGACTATATCCGTTTTAAGCAACTACACAATATATAAAAGGCATGAGGGTCTTCTAAACGAGACTATGCTCAAACTATTCATAAATGACACCTTAGCAGTGCAAGAGAAGCTTTTAACAAAGTCAATTGGCCATATGCCCTCCTCCAAAGAGAACACCTGCAATGTTGGAGAGAGCTTTCAACCCTCTAACCTCATATGGCATAAGCGGGACCTCAACGATTTCATACTCGTCAGAGAAGACCTTGTAAATTCTCTCTAAATTCTTCGTATGAACTTTTCTCCTAGCCTTACAAAATGGGCAACCTTCAAACCCCCTATAGATCATGTTAACAACGATATACTTGACTGGAATACCATAGTTTTCGAGGGCTATTAAAAGCCTATTCGTTTCCTCGATGGCCATCTCCTCCGGAATAGTTACTACAATGAATGTAGTCTCCCTCTCACATGTAAGCTTTTCACGAGCTCTTTCAACAGTCTCCCTCATCTCCTTAAGAAAATTAAGTACCATGTCATAAGCTCTGTCCTCTCCAAGACCTATAAGCGATTTAAACGATGCAAACCACTTTGAAAGCGTCAAGTGAACTTTAAGCATTCTTCCAACCCAGCTCTCCATAACCTCTGGAAGCGATAAAAGCCTCAAAGTATGACCCGTTGGAGCAGTATCGATAACCATGCGACTAAACTCCTCCCTCAAAATATTCTCCAAGACAATTTGAAACGAAAAAAGCTCATCAACTCCAGGCATGTTCCCCATCATCAAGTCAATATACGGAAGCGGGGACTCAACTTGCCCAAACTTCTCCATGATTCTCTTAATCTCCTTCGATGGATCAAGCTCAAGAACATACAAGTTATCAAATTCCTCGAGACTATAGAAGTTTTTTCCTTTATCCTTTACATCAAGGGAATCACTAAGCGAGTGAGCAGGGTCCGTTGACATGAGAAGAATATCTTCATCAAGTCTCCCTGCAATATGGGTTGCAATAGTCGATGCAATTGTAGTTTTACCTACACCACCTTTCCCTCCAACTATGATATATCTCTTGTCTAGAATATGCTCTTCAAAGCTCATTTAGACCACCCTTTTTATAATCCATAAAGAAGCTCTCTAAATTGAAGTTGTCGAGGAATTCAAAATGAAAGTTAATCTATTCATGGCTGGCCCAGCTAGTTCAGGAAAGTCATCTGTGACCGAGCACTCTATCGATGGCTGAAGAAAAATATAGATTATGAAGTTAATGCTGTGAATCTCGACCCGGGAGCCGAGCATATCCCATACACCTCTGACTTTGGTATCGATCATTTTTTCACAACGAGAAAAATAATGATTGAAGAAAAGCTTGTCCCAAATGCTGTAATGATCGAAGCCAGCAATAGAATAGTCAGGGAGAGAAAGCTCGTCATAGATAAAATATTCTCTCTAAATGCCGAAACCACGATAATCGACACCGGATAAACGAGCTCACCATAGGGTTACTGCTATCAGTTATAACACAGCTAAAACTCGATATAATGCCCAAGAAGGGATTAAAGGGAAGCCCATGCAAACTCCTGAAACACCCTAGTTACCAAAAGATAAAGCACGGGCAACCACCTAACATGGGTGAGTATTATTTTCAAACCAGGTGTATTTTAACATGGTGACATGAGTTGGATGAGCTGTTAATGAACATTTTTGGAATAGTGATCTCACTAGTATATGTCTTCATCATTCTTGGAATAGGGGAGCTCCTTAGAAAGAAATTCAATAGGCCACAAGAGTTCACTAGAAAGTTTGTACATGTAACAGCTGGGAATTGGGTCTTCTTCTGTCTATGGCCTTTCACAAATCCATGGTATGCAATAGTCCCTCCAATAATATTCATCTTCTTAAATATTCTATCATACTACAAGGAAACCTTTAAGGCAATCGAGGTTGAGAAATCTCAGAAGGCTGAAAGGGGACTTGGAACAGTATACTTTCCAATAACGCTAACTGTGCTCGTGGGCGTGTTCTGGGGACTTCTAGGCGTTGAATATCTTCCACTGGCTGCTGCAGCCATCATGTGGATGACTTGGGGGGATGGATTAGCTACTCCAATAGGGCAGGCCTTTGGAAAGCATAAGATTAAGATTCTTGAACTTGAGAAGACCGTTGAGGGAAGTATTGGACTATTTGTGGCTGGAGCAATATCATCCTTTATAGCAATGTACATTTTCACATCATACTATAGTGTCCACGTCTCATTTATAAGCCAAGTAGTTGTCTGTATACTGGGAGCTCTAATTGGTGCAATAGTCGAACTGTTCTCCATTAAGGGAACGGATAATTTAACAGTTCCATTAATCCCGGCACTTATACTGTTGCCATTGTGGAAAATGCTGGTGAGCTGAATTGATAGATGCAAACTATACACTGATAAACATTGCCGCAGGAATAATCTTCAGCCTACTAATAGCCGGATCCGGGTATAAAAAGGGAAGTCTATCAAAGAGTGGGCTCATAGGAGCACTCATCGTTGGAACCATAATATTTGGATTCGGTGGATGGATATGGTTTACACTGCTTATAGCATTTTTTGTTTCATCAAGTATGCTCACAAAGTACAAGTTCAAGGTGAAAGAGCGTTTAGCCGAGAAATTCGCTAAGGGTGGGAGAAGAGATTTCTGGCAGGCTATTGCAAACGCTGGAGTTGGAAGCGTAATTGCCACCCTACTTTTTTACCACATGTTAACTGGGGGCATGGAGTTCAAATTTGAAATATTTTATACAAGCATATTTACAGCAGCCTTCATAGGTGCAATGTCAACTGTCACAGCTGACACTTGGGCAACTGAGATAGGTGTGTTAAGCAAAGAGTGGCCTAGAATGATAACTAACTGGAAAAGAGTTCCACCTGGAACCTCGGGAGGAGTTTCAAGGCTTGGAACTTTATGCTCCTTTGCAGCAACGCTTTTCATGGCTTTTGTAGCTATCCTATGCATTGAATTAGATGCATTATTCCACTTTGGAAAGCTTTATTATGGTATTCTATGGATATTTCCAGCTAGCATTATTGGAGGTCTCATAGGTTCGCTAGCGGACAGTATAATGGGAGCCACAGTGCAGGCCATATACTACTGTGACAAGTGTAAAAAGGAGACTGAGAGAAAAATCCACCTCTGTGGTGAAAAAACCAGACAAATCAGAGGTATTTCATGGTTCTCCAATGACCTAGTAAACTTTCTAAGCTCACTTGTAGGAGCTATAGTTGCATCCCTAATTTATATACTACTTGTATAAATGAGGTGAGCGAAATGCCCACAAAATGTGCGATACTTGTAATAGACATGTTGAATGACTTCATAAAGGGAAGCTTAAAATCGGAGCGATTCAGGAGAATAATTCCATATATAAAGGAACTGCTAAGGGTGGCACATGAAAAGAAGATCCCCGTGATATATGTCAACGACTCCCACCTCGAAGAAATAGACCTAGAGTTCAAAATATGGCCACCACATGCAGTTAAGGGGACATGGGGGGCAGAAGTGATAGAGGAGCTAGCTCCACAAAAGGGAGACTACATAATCGAGAAAAGAAGGTACAGCGGCTTCTACAACACCGACCTAGACGACATGCTAAGAGAGCTAAAAGTAGATACACTAATTTTAACAGGAATATGCACTGACATATGCGTACAACACACGGCTGCAGATGCATTCTACAGAGGCTACAAGATAATAATTCCAATGGAATGCGTTGAATCACTATCAGAGAAAGATCATAAGAAAGGCATAGAAACAATGAAACGCCTATACAATGCAAAAGTGATGCCCCTCAAACAAGTGCTCAGCATAATAACGAAATAAATTAATCTATCACAAGCAACTATACTATAGTGAAAGCAGGCCCGTGGTGTAGCGGACAAGCATGTCGGGCTCTGGCCCCGACGACCCCGGTTCGAATCCGGGCGGGCCTACCACCTCCTTTTCACAGCCCACACTAACACTTAAATATTCAGTTAGTGAAT
>DRAE01000077.1 GCA_011041895.1 Candidatus Bathyarchaeota archaeon | reverse complement strand
CCATGCACCATTATGAGACTACACTGAGGAAATGCTTTAAGATATTCTCTTATCTCGTAGGCTATTCTCTGGACAACCTTGGTTCTAAAGGAGAAGGGTTTGGATTTATCGGAGATCACGCTTCCTCCAAGTTTCACTATTTTTAGAATATTACTCCTCAATTGTGACTCCATCCTCTGAAACATTTACACTAAAGCATTTGAAACCTTGTGCTTTAAGGGCATTGATCACATGCTCGACATGTTCTTCATAGCATATGGCAATTGCACACCCGCCTCCACCAGCTCCCGTAAGCTTGGCACCAAGTGCCCCATTCTCTACCGCAGTTTTAACTATCAGATCTAACTGTTCATGTGAGACACCTATCGCTGAAAGTAAACGGTGGTTAAGGGTTAGAAGCTCTCCTAGCCGCTCATAATCTCTGTCAAATATGGCATATATAGCTTCTATTGTAAGACGTCCAATAGCGTGTATAACTGGGTCTATTACCTTGGGATACCTTTCCTTCAATTTTCTAACTCTTTCTACCAGTGCTCCAGTACTCCTTTTTACCCCTGTGTCAATGACAAGGATTTTGGGAAAGTCCTTGGGAACATCGATCTTTATAGGCTCCTCAAACTTCCTATACGCGTAAACCCCTCCAAATGTAGCGATCATAGTGTCTATTCCGGATGGCCTTCCATGTATAATTTTTTCAGCTTCTCTAGCAGCCTCCATAATAGCTTCGCGGTCAAGTTTTCCATTTATGAGATAGTATAGGGCGGCTGAGCATGCTACTGGAACAGCTGCCGAAGAACCTAGTCCAGCCGATACTGGAATCTCCGAAGATATCTCAATTCTAGCTGAGACTCTCTTATCGAACTTGTCAAGTATGTGTAGGAGCGAACGTAAAATAGGATAGAGCTCATTTTTGGAAGGCTCCTCCCTTGAATCTAGCGTGTAGGACATTGATTTCCCCAAGTTTTTCGATACTATTTCTATTTTCCCAGTTTTGGTTTCTGTTAGCCTACAATATGCTTTCAAGTTGATTGCCGTTACTAAAGCTGGTTCACCGTAGACTACGGCGTGCTCTCCGCATAGGATAACTTTGGCTGGGGCCGAGGATAAAATCTCTCTCGTCATCACTTTAACTTGTAGATTTTTCAAATATTATTGAGGCGTAGCCAACTACCTCGCCTTTATATCCTACGACGTCTCCCGATGAAGCCCATTTAAGCAGTCTTGGTTTAGCATTAAACTCCCTTGCAATTGCCATGAGAGCCCCAATGGGCCCTGGCCCACAGACTGATATGTTTCTGTATCTGATAACGTTGAAGAATTCCTCTATGTTGAGTTGAAGTATTCTTTCTATAGCGGACATGTCTTTCTCATATGCGATCTCATGCGGTTCATAGTGTGTAAAGTCGCTGCTCGCTATAATTACAATGTCTTTTCCAATGCGATTTCCTACAGCTTGGTATATGCATGTACCAACTTCAGTACTTGTAGCCTGGTCTTGAAGCATCATGCATATTGGAACTATTTTGATATCCCCATATAGGAACTGTAAAAATGGAATCTGCACTTCTATCGAGTGCTCATACATGTGAGCTGTGACGTCTATGTCTATTATGTCGCAGTTTTCAAGAATCTTTGAAGCTACCTCCCTATCTATTTCAACATCTCCAAAGGGCATATACCATTTACCGTCTGCCATAATCGAAACTCCGCTTCCAAGACCTGTATGATTCGGTCCGAGAATTATTGCAGTCTTTGGCCTCCCATCCTCAGCCAGCTTTAGAAATCCATGTGCTGCAACTGGGCCAGAGTACATATACCCTGCATGGGGAGAAACTATTCCAATAACTTTACTTAGCGGTTGATCTCTAGTCGAGGGAAGTTTTCCAGGGCCGAGTCTATGTTTGAAACAGCCAATTATCTGCTGTTTTAGTCTCTCGGGGTCGCTTTCATAGAAGGTGCCAGCTTGGGCTGGATACCTTACATCAGATTGCATAACTCATCAATATTTGAGTAGTTACAGTCGAGTCATAAAATCTTCTGGTGTATATTCGATATCTCCATCAGGTGGAATTTCCCCTCTTTCACGGAGAAGCTGCCTTGCTAGGAGCCAGTATAGAAGGGCGAGAGATTTTCTTCCCTTATTGTTTGCTGGAATAATGAGGTCCACGTTTGTTGGGTAGAGATCAGTGTCACAGAATGCTACAACTGGAATGCCTACTATGGCAGCCTCCTTCACAGCTTGCCTATCAGCTCTGGGATCCGTTACAATAAGCACATCTGGTTCCACGTATGTTTTGCACACTGGATTTGAAAGTGTCCCAGCCCAAAACCTTAGCGTTATTGCATGAGCTTTCGTAACCTTTGCAAACATCTCAACTGGCCTTGCACCATATCTTCTAACTGAGACAGCTAATATCTTATCAGGTTCAAATCTTGCAAGAAACTTGGCTGCAATTCTGATTCTTTGATCAGTTTTCTTCACGTCTAAAACACATAATCCATCGTTTCTTATTCTATAGATGAATGGCTCCATAAACTTGCTTTTAACTCTGGTTCCTATATGTACACCGCATTCAAGGTATTTATCCCTTGGCACTAGCATTTCTTCCTCGCTCATCTAATCACCTCTCTAATGTTTACAAGCTTGAGTTTTTCCAATGCTTCAATCTCTATCAGCCTATTAAGTTTTGATATACGTTCTCCTCCATATATACCTGCTTTCACAAATGATGATGCAAACGCTATGGAGAGGTCAGATATAGTTTCATCGCATGTTTCACCTGATCTGTGGGAAGTTACTGTTTTAATGTTTCTCTCATGTGCCAGCTTTACAAACCTGATAGTGTCTGATATAAGGCCCACTTGATTTGGTTTAACTATGACTGCTTTACAGGATTCTAGTTCGAGTGCCCTCTCTAGTCTTCTAACGTTTGTGGCCGTTAAATCATCTCCGCATATCAATGTATTCTTGTAAGATGATTGAAGCTCCTTGAAGCTTTCAAAATCGTCCTCGTGAAATGGATCCTCAACATACTTTAGATTGAAATTCTCGATTATTGTGGATATGAAGTTTATTTGCCCATTTCTGTCCAGTACCTTTCCACTATCAGCATGAACGTAGACTTTTCTTCTGGGATCCCAAATACTTGATGCAGCTACATCTACTCCCATGTAAAAGTCTATTCCATGCATGCTGTAATAGTTCTCAATTATCGTGGATAACAAGTTAAGTGCTTGCATAGATGTCGATTTAAACAGTAAGGCTCCTTCATCAGTTTTGCCATAGAAGATATTGTTCTTTCTCAATGTGGCACATATAAACTTGTATAGGTTAAGGGTCTCTTTGACAGCCTCGTAGAATGAGGGAACATTTGCTGGAAATACCAGAAACTCTTGAATTGCTGGAATCATCCTTTGCTCTGCATGCCTTCCTCCTCCTATAACATTCGAAAGCGGCAATGGAAGTTTAAGTGAATTTGGTACTGCAATCATCTCGTAAATGGGTTTAGCTTTAATTCTTGCTGCTAGCTTGAAGGCAGCCATTGAAACAGCTATTGAAATACAGCTTCCAATAAATGCCATGTTGTCTGTTCCATCCACTTCCTTTACAATCTTGTCTATCTCACAGGGATCCTCTGCGTCAGCTCCTAGAAGCTTAGGTATTAAATGCTTCTTAGCTCTTTTAATAGCTTCATCAACGTTGCCTTTGGGAGCGTAAACAACCTCGTATTCGCCTTTACTCTTCCCAAGAGGGGAAAAAGCTGTTTCAGAGACTCCTCCTGCACACAGTGTAACTTTAACCGTTTCATCTCCTCTATGTGTGAAAACCTTCACTATTTTAACATCAGTTATTACGGGCATATCGATTACCTGCAGCCATCACCTTACTTCTCTGCTTCACTAGGCTGCTCGGATTCTCTTCCAATTTCCTCTTTAAGTGAGAATGGATACATCTCATACTCCAGCATTCGGTCTATTACCTTAACGTGGGAGAGAAACATTCTTCTGCAACAATATCTGTGAATTCCCATGCTATCGAGGACGTCTCTTGGATGCTCTCCAGCTTTAACTCTTCTTTCATATTCCTCCCACTTATCAGCGAGAAGGGCACCACATGTGAAGCATCTAATTGGGAACATTCACGATCACCTCACCTATATGAAGTCTGCTTCCTAGCTCTTGCACGTGGCCCAAGGAATTTCTTGGGCTCTCTCTGTCTGGGATCATGTATTAGAAGATGACGATCATATTCGAGGAATTTCTCCCTAAGCCTATCATCTCTATACCATTCTACAAGCGCCCTAGCTATGCTTATCCTGGCAGCTCTAGCTTGACCTACCACTCCTCCACCTTTAACTTTTACGATAATATCTACGTTCTTAATCTTGTCCTCTCCAGCTAGGAGTAGTGGCTCCTCTATCAGCATTTTCAGATACTCTGGCTCATAGATCTCGATGGGCTTCTTGTTTATAATGACTCTTCCAGTTCCCTTCTTGATAACTGCTCTAGCAACCGCGGTTTTAACTTTGCCAACTGTAACTATTACTCTGGCCATGGCTTCCACCCTATCTCCTTTGCTATTTCACCTAGTTCCACATATCTTCCCTTAAGCCTAGAAACGTGAGCTTCCTCGAACTGGGTTTTAGGCTTATCCTTAAGCTCCTCGGGAACTCCTATAAATACTCTCAGACGCTTAAATGCCTCTCTTCCATGAGGCTTCTTGTAGGGGAGCATTCCCCTAATAACTCTTCTAAGGATTCTATCGGGTTTTCTATAGTGGAATGGCCCCTTTCTTGGATTATAGTGAGTTCTAATTTGAAGCCTGTGAAGAAACTTCTCTAGGATAGCCTCCTTCCTTCCAGATATAACCACTTTTTCAGCGTTGACTATAGCTATCTTCTGACCCATTAGCAGACGCTTAGCTACAATTGAAGCGAGCCTGCCCATTATCATGTTAGTTGCATCTACCACTATGTATTCATCCGGGTTCTCTAACTTAGCCATATGTCTCACCTCATTATCTTGACGTTACTTCCCTTCGGGTTCTCTTCGACAAGTTGCCATATCGTGACTGCTCTTCCTCCAGCAGCCTTTATCTTTTCAAGTGCATTTTTAGAAAATGCGAACGCAGCTACTGTTACTGGATGATCTAGTTCACCGCATCCAAGCACTTTTCCAGGAACTACTACAGTATCGCCCTCAGAAGTGTATCTATTTATCTTTGAGATGTTGACTTCTGCCCTCAGTCTCCTAGGCTTGGCTAGTTGTTCAGCTACGGCTCTCCATATGGGGCGCTTTGTCTTCCAGAGGAAGCTTATTAATTTCCTAAGCTCAGTATTGGTCGCTTTTGTTTCGATGGGCATTTACTTAACCTCACTCTCAACTAATTCTTTAAAGTTTTTGACCTGGTTATCCATTATTTCAAGTGCTAAGGAAAAGATCTCCTCCAAGTCAAGGTTTCCTATTCCTTCACACTGGAATATGATCTTAGTTGGATCAGAGTCTACATTTATTGCCCCAACATCACAAACTTCCATACATGACTCACAAAGAGAGCAATTTAGAGCATTCTCGATCACGAGTGTGCCATTCTGCATTTTCAATACCTTGTCGGGGCAAATTTCAACGCATCGTCCACATCCTGTGCAGAGTGCGTTGTCAACCTCTATTATTGGAGCATATTGGTAAGCGCATATTGAGACGGGTTGCCACTTCGCATGCTTCCTTCCAGTGCCAAGCACAGCTATTGCTTCAAACACTAGTCTCTGACCTGGAGCGAGCTTTATTATTGGAATCTTCTTGCTGACGAGTTTGACAGCTGGATCATTTATTTCCATATTTCCCGAGTACACTGTCAAAATTTTCTTTTTACCGCCGCTGGGATTCTCCGCAGTTAATTCTACCCTAACCTTTACAACTTTCATTAGTTCCTCTATAGTTGGGGGCCTTGACACAGGCTTTACCTTCTTCAATCCAGATTCCTTTATAAGCTCCCTCATAGTTTTGACCAGGCCCCTAGCTTCCTCCGATGGAACGGTCATTTTCATCGTCAACATGCCATCGCGTTCAATGCACTCTATGGGGTGATGCGTACTCGAAGCTATTTTCTTGTAGAGTTCCTCTGCCGCCTCGCTTTTCTCAACTGTGCATTCAATGGTTTTATATCTTTTCATGAGCTTTCTAATGCTAACCTTTAACGGGATCAGGCCTAATATATGTGCTATTCGTTCCCCATCGTAGACTGTAGTATTCTCAACGATAAATACATCCTCTATAGCTAGTGTTGGAACGTCTCTCTTGATAACTCTTCTGAAATAGTTCATGAAGTGACATGTAGTGTTCTCAACTAGGAATTTAATATAATTTGGCCTTTTTTCGAGGATTGTAATTGAGGGTTTCACGTTTAAGCTCTCCTTCCACGTTTTGAACCTGGTGGACGTGTTCCTCCCTCAGGTATGGGAGTAACATCTTCTATCATACCTATCTTCAACCCAGCTACGACTAGACCTCTTATTGCAGCTTGAGCCCCTGGTCCAGGTATCAGGGACTTATTTCCTCCGGGAGCTCTAACTTTAATGTGTACTGCTGTGATACCTTTAAGCTTAGCCTGTTCAGCTGCTCTTAAAGCAGCTTGAAATGCTGCATAGGGGGATGACTCTTCTCTATCTGCCTTCACAATATGCCCCCCAGAAACTATGGCTACTGTTTCTCTTCCCGTTAGATCTGTTATATGCACTATGGTATTGTTGTATGAGCTAAATATGTGTGCTATACCCCATCTAATCTTCTTGGGTTGCTCTCTACCTGCTGACATTAGGTACCACCTCTCTTATAGAATGGGGAGCCTATATAGTAGGAGATGGCATCCTCTTCATCTCTCTTGACAATGTATCCAGGGCATGTAACTCTTCTACCATTTATCGCTATATGGCCATGCGTTATGAGTTGGCGAGCTTGATATATCGTCTTTGCAAGACCTTTTCTGAGGACTATGGTCTGAAGCCTTCTCTCAAGCCAATCCTTGGTCTCTAATCCAAGAATTGTGTCAATTGTAGCATCCTTTTCGACGAGGCCCAGCCTATATAATTTGTTGACAAGCTTTGCAAGCTCAGCTTTTCGCTTATCCTCGGGAAGCTTGAAGAGGCTTTTAGCCTCTCTCCTTATTCTCCTGATTTCAGCCTCAGCTCTCCAGAGCTCCCTTTTGTTTCTTAGACCATATATTCCAATGAGCTCAAGCTCCTTCTGTAGTATCTCCTTGTTCCAAGCCTCTAGGCGGCGCTTATACTTTTTTCTAGGCTTCTTTGGATCACCCATATTTTATTCACCTCTTCCTCCTCTTAACGCCTACGGTTCGTCCTTTTCTACCAGTTGTGCGTGTTCTCTGACCTCTAACTTTGAGACCGAGAGCATGTCTAATACCCTTCCAACATTTAATCTTTTTCATGAAGTCAATATGCTTACGAGTGTCAAACACAAGGTCAGGGCCTATCAAATGCTTGTCCTCACCAGTCCAGAGATCCTTTCGCTTATTCAACATGAATGAGGGAAGATTACCTGGAATTTCTTGAATCATTTTCTCCAGCTTCTCTATTTCCTCTTCAGTTAACTCACCTATCTTCTTGCTCTCATCGATTCCAGCAGCCCTTGTGATAGCAAACGCTAGATTTATGCCTATACCCTTGATATAGGCTAGGCCGTAGGGCACCCTCTTTGTACCATCTATAGTTGTACCAGCTATTCTGACCAGTGACTTAAGCTCCTGCATATGCATCACTCTACTATCACATTATCAGCGCTACTTTTAACTTTCAAAAAGTTAGATAAAAAGCAAAATATAAGGTTTCTATAGTAACTCTCGTTTTGGTTCACGAACTTTAGGCTGTAGTAATGTAAGGAGAGTTAACTACTGATGTACGCTCTAAGAGGTTGATTTCTTCCGACAGTACCCTCCGCTTTAAGTACACCATTAATGTATATTTTTACATACCAAGCATAATCTGGTACGAAGCCACTATTGGAATATTCTACGTAATAATCCATAAGAACTTCTTCAACATGAATGAACGGATTCCTTGTAACTTTGAATACATACCTTTTTATTTTCTCCCTCCCACCAATTTGGAGGAGATGGCTGCGGAGTGTCTGCCGAAATGCCGTGACATCGGCATAACCCTTAGGCGTCTTCGTTTCGAATCTTGCTCTAGTATTTTGAAGGTATCTTAACGCTGATAGTCCTAAATTATTGAGCCTGATAAGGGTTGTATTTAGACTTGAATGTATTGATTAATAGTTTGTACGAGAGCTAATTTTCTCGCTTCAGAAGTCTGTTCTAATAATGAAACAGGAAAACCAAAATAGTGAATATCTTTGTAGCCGAGCTCTCTAACACATGCTTCAATCACTTGCTTTTGTG